>DAOWIV010000283.1 GCA_030640725.1 Methanosarcinales archaeon
ATCACGGTGGATCCACAGGGCATTGCGATCTCTGCTGTCCAGTATTGCCTGTACTACAACACAAGCGTGGTCTGGGCTGAATGGGCGAACCCGGGACCGTTCCTGAAACAGGATGGCGCAAAGACCGATGTAATCGTCCTCGAGATCGACAACCGATGGAATGTTGCAGACCACAAAGGCAAGATCTCGTATGCCGAGACCATATTGGGCAGCGATGGCAATCTATCGTCTGTAAACACTGCTGGTACAATAACAACGATCTGCTTCTCAGCGATCGGAGAGAGAAACACGTCGAGTTATCTGAATTTCAGCGACATCAAGATATCTGATCCGGATAAACGCGGTGTTCCACACAACTGCAGCGTAACGATCTACGACAACATACCGCCAGTAGCGAATGCATCATCAAAGTACTGGGTCAGTAACGTGGCATCCAGGTTCCAGTGCTTCGCAGTCCTGTGCTGCTGCAACTCACACGGCGGCGAATGGGAGGGTGATGAGATCACGTATGTCAGATGGGATTTCGGAGACGGACAGTACGGAACCAGCGAGGACCTGGAAGACTGCCGGAAGCACCATATATACACGGCATGGAACTGGAATGGCACAGGCTATGATCCGTTCATCGCATATCTGACAGTGAGGGACGCTGGTGTACCGCAGGAAAGCAACACCACCCGGATAGAGGTCGTGGTTTACATCGCCGGTGACACGAATGGTGATGGTAAGGTGGATATCTTCGATGCGGCATGTGTCGGTAAGCATTGGGGACAGAAGGCTGATAATAATCCACCTGATCCATGTTGCACCAGGTACTGGACTGACCTGCAGGCGGATGAGGCAGACCTGAACAACGACAACGATGTTGACACCCTCGATGCGATGATCGTTGGGACGAACTGGAATCGCTTAGCTTACCCACCATACTATCAGGAGTGAGCTCTTTTTGGAGTTGCCATTACGCCCCTCTTTTTTTGCAAAGGCTCGTCTTTGGAAAATGGTTGGGCTGGAACTGATTAGGAAGGAATTAGGTTTTTTTTCCCAAACCTAACTTATTTAGGGTAGGATTCTTGTATACCTAACAAATAAACGTGGTTGGAATACAATGACTCCCGATAGGGGAGATAAAAGAGGTATAGGATAATATGAGAAAGGATTTCATCGGACAGATAGCAATAACAGCAACGCTTCCGGCATTGCTAACAGAAAACGCGTACATCGAATGCATCGGCGATATCGCATACACATTCGATGAGGGTTTAAACTGCGATACAGGGCAGGGTCCACTCATCGGGGCAGATAACAGGTGAAATAGATGAAAAGAATGTACAAAGTGGTAATAGTAGTCCTGTTGGTCTACTTACCCCTGATCACAATGGCTGCGGCAGATCCCGCAATGACTGTATCGCAGCAGCCAGTTGATGCCGGATTAAACGATACGTTTACAGCAGAAGTAACCGTGGATCCGGCGGGTAGTGAGATATACGCTGCAAGTTACAGCCTGTACTTCAACTCTGCCATCCTGAAAGCAACCGAACAGACACATGAAGATTTCCTTAGTCAGGGTGGTGCCGAAACGTATGAGGTAGTAAACAGGATCAACAACACCGCTGGCAGGATAGAATACGGTGAAACCAGGATGGGCGATCCTGATGTAGTCGGTTACGCAACCGAGCCCGGCGTTCTGGCATCGATCACTTTTGAGGTGATCGGAGAGGGAATGAGCACACTGACGCTGAGCAATGTGAATTATGTGAAACCTGATGATTTGACTGAACCTGAGCCTGAACCTGAGGATTTGACTGAACCTGAACCTGAGCTTGACCCGACCAATGATGATGAGAGTTATGAGGGATCCAGCCACCGTTCATCCGGTTCATCCGGGCACCTCGCCATCACAACGCCTACAGCAACCTCCACAGAAACGCCAACGGAATCTGCGGCACCAACAAGTGATGACAACGGCACAATAGAAGACCGTGACACAGTCCATGTATCCGGCGAAAATGGTTCAGTAGCGGCAGAATCAATGCCGGCAAAAACGCCGACAAAGAAGATGCCTTCACATCCAACATCGATGATGCCAGGATTTGCAGCAACATTAGCGATCATGAGTCTACTTGCTGTGATAATTATATTGAAATCAAGAGGTGAATAATATGAAATATATACAGCCTATTCTGATAGTGATTGCTCTGGTATGCCTGCTTCAAGTAGCCTCGGCGGCACCAAAGATGTACATCGAACCATCCGACTCATTGGTTGCCAATGGAAGCACGTTTACGGTAGATGTCAAGGTTGATCCACTGGAATCGGAGGTAACCACTGCAATGTATACCCTGCGGTTTGATAATACACACTTGAGAGCAATCTCGCAAACACAAGGCGCGTTCCTCAGCCAGGGTGGTGAGGAGACAAAATTAGACAAAAACGCCGGAATTGACAATACCGCTGGCACGGTCTCTTATGGCGAGTATATCATCGCCGAACCTGATGAGAATCACTTTGGCGTATATTCGCCGGGCATACTAACATCGATCACCTTTGAGGCGATCTGTGATGATGGGGCAGGCAATCTAAATATCACCAATCCGAAATTGGCAGTGGTGACCGGTCGCCCTGATAATATCTTCGTTACATATCTCGATGCCAGTGATATCGATGTCTTCAATGGTACTTTCACTGTATATAAGTTGGGAGATATAAACAGCGATGGCAACATCACCTCATCGGATGCGCTTATTGCACTCCGGATGGCTGTTCGTGGAGAATACAGCAAGGTAGCGGACGTCAACAATGATGGCAGCGTAACATCGCTGGATGCCCTTATGATCCTATCTTCGATCACAATGGCTGTAGCAGATCCGGTCATGACTGTATCGCAGCAGCCAGTTGGTGCCGGATTAAATGATACGTTTACAGCGGAAGTAACCGTGAATCCGGCGGGTAGTGAGATATATGCTACAAGTTACAGGCTATGTTTCAACTCTACCATCCTGAAAGCAATCGACCAGACACAGGAAGATTTCCTTAGTCAGGGTGGTGCCGAAACGTATGAGGTGGTAAACACGATCAACAACACCGCTGGCAGGATAGAATACGGTGAAACCAGATTGGGTGATCCTGATGTAGCTGGTTACGCAACCGAGCCCGGCGTTCTGGCATCGATCACTTTTGAGGTGATCGGAGATGGAATAAGTACTCTGACGCTGAGCAATGTGAATTATGTGAAACCTGAGGATTTAACTGAACCTGAACCGACCGATGATAGGATTTGCAGCAACATTAGCTATCACGGATCTACTTGCTGTGATAATTATATTGAAATCAAGAGGTAAATAATATGAAATACATACAGTCTATTCTGATGGTAATTGCTCTGGTATGCCTGCTTCAAGTAGCCTCGGCAGCACCAAAGATATACATCGAACCATCCGACTCATTGGTTGCCAATGGAAGCACATTTACGGTAGATGTTAAGGTTGGTCCACTGGGATCGGAGGTAACCACTGCAATGTATACCCTACGGTTCGATAATACACACTTGAAAGCAATCTCGCAAACACCAGGTGGGTTTCTCAGCCAGGGTGGCGAGGCGACAAAAGTAGACCCAAACGCCGGAATTAACAATACCGCTGGCACGGTCTCTTATGGCGAGTATATCGAAGCCGAACCTGATGAGACTCACTTTGGCGTATATTCGCCGGGCACACTAACATCGATCACCTTTGAGGCGATTGGTGATGGGGCAGGCAAACTAAACATCACCAATCCGAAATTGGCAGTGGTGACCGGTCGCCCTGATACGATTTTCGTTACATATCTCTTTGCCAGTGATATCAACATCTTCAATGCAGCATACACGGTCAGTCAGTATCCAAGAGGCGATCTGGACCACAATTGGGTAGCTGCCGATGCAGTGGATGTTGCCATGATGATTCAGGCATTTGTTGGAGATATCATCCCCAATTCAGAATATGATCTGGATAACAATGGCAACAATGCTGATGCCGTGGATGTTGCCATGATGATTCAGGCGTTTGTTGGAGATATAATATTATGAGGAGGAATACTATGAATACTATGAAAAGAATAATTGTACTGCTAACCATATTGGCGCTAAGTTCGCTTGCTTGCGCCGATCCTACAGCAGATAGCATAAGTGTAAGTTCAGCAAGTGGAGATCCCGGTGCGACCAACGTATTGGTTCTGGTAAACATCACAAATGTGATAGATGGGCCGATTCAGGTGATAGGGTTTGACGTTATCTATGATCATGATGTGATAGAACTTGTGAAAGCAAGAGGTGGATCAGACTTGCCGACAGACGAGGGTTATCCTATGTGGGCTGCAACGCTTGGTGCAGATTTCATTGGGCTGACCACTAACTATCAGAGCTATGCTCTGTCAGACGGAACTACCGGCAACATAGCGAAACTGTATTTCGATGTGAAAAGTACAGCGACTGCGGGACAAACAAGCCCGATCGAATTGTCCAATGTAGATATTTCGAGCACAGGACTTGTTCATGGAACCATTCCGGCGATCAACGGCGATTTCACAGTTACAGGTGAAGTTCCGGACCCGAAGCTCTGCGCCAACCCGGAACATGACTTCGGCGTAGTCCAGCCAGACCAGACAAAGACATGGCAGTTCGGGGTAACCAACTGTGGTGGTGCAGGAACACTGACATGGACAGTGAGCGGTGACCCGGCGTGGATCACAGTTAGCCCGGCAGTTGGAACAGATGCAGGCACTGTCACAGTAACGATCAAGACCGCAGGGCTCTCTGATGGCACGCATACCGGAACCGTAACCGTTGCTTCAGACTATGGAACAAAGACCGGAATGATCCGTGTGAATGTACAAACATCACCTCCAGCGGAGGTCCCGACATTTACACCGATCGGAATGTTTGCGCTGGTCGGTCTGCTTGGTGTTGCTGGTATTGGCGTGATCAAGAGACGGTAGCTGTTTGAAATTGTGGTGGGACTGTGGCAGCGTTGCCCCACTCCCACTACCCGATATTTTTCAGGAAAGTGTAACTACCAGACTGCGAAATTATCGGTAACTATTGTCCGCCAGAGTATACAGTAACAAACAGAACAGACAGAAATTAGGTTTTTTTCCAAAACCTAATTCTTTTAGGGCAGGATTCTTGTGTACCTAACAGTCAAACGTGTTTGCAATATGATACCGCACGGCACTGTCTGAAAATCAAGTGATTTACCACCGCGGAGAACGCGGAGGGCGCAGAGTTTTAAGATCGCTTTCAACCCTCCGCGTTCCTCTGCGCACTCTTCGGTGGAATCCAAGGGCATGGCGATCTCACTGGAAAAATCGACAGCACCACACTGCACAATAACATATAATGGTGACATAACAACATGAAAATAAATTTTATCCGACAGATAACAATAGTAACACTATTTCTTCTCGCATTGCTGACAGGAACCTCGGGCGCTGCGCCTGCATGTGTGGCTCAGGATGGCACCGCATTCTTTTGCGGAGACACGGTATTTATGAGCTGCGCACTCAACGGAAGCATGGTTTGCCCTAATGAAGGTCTGATCATAGGCGCGGATGGTGTCGTAATCGACGGCAACGGTTACGCGATGACCGGATCCGCAACTCCCTCTGACTGCGAGTGGTGCAGTGAAGTGGAACCCTGCAGCGTAAGCGGGATCTATAACGTTGGTTATGACGATGTGGTGATCAGAAACCTTGAGATCAGCGGTTTCTGCACCGGAATTGCGCTTGCAGGTATTGGGGCGGATGCGGTTCGTAATATCACCATAACGGAGTGCAGGATACACAACAACGGGTTCAACATCACCTCCGGCATCTCAGAGATTGTGACCCATGGCATCCATGCCTGCCGTATAGAAGGTAGCGCGGATGTGCCTGCGCTTACGATAACAGAAAACGAGATCTATAACAACGAGGGAACAGGCGGCGGCTGCGGAGATGGCGGTAACGGCATATTCATCTACGCAGGAGGCAGCGGCAATGCTCACGAGTACTGCAACATAAGCCACAACAGATTGTATGGCAATGCGAAGGCGGGCTTCTGGACGAAGATGATGCTGAGCAGGGTAAGAATCACCCATAACGAGGTATGGGGCAACGGTGATGGCACAGGCATAACCGATGATGTGAGAGGAGGAATCATACTCCGGTGCAAGAAGTCGAGTTACAACCTCATCGCAGAGAACAACGTCTCATGTAACACCGGCGGTGGCGATTACGGATATGGAGTATACGTGGGTGGCACACACAACATCATCCGGAACAACACAGTAAACAGGAACACCGCCGATGGAATATCCATGGGCAGGAGCGATGGCTCATCCCATACCCGGATATATGACAACACAGTATGCGAGAATGGGGGTTATGGGGTGTATGCAGCAGATAACACGTTGAACAACACCCTTTATCGCAACACCATCTATGGCAACGGGCAGGCGGATATACAAGATGTCTCTGATGGTCTCAGCGGTGACGATAATACATGTGACACGGCATACCAGTACTGCGATCGTTCAGCCAGCTGCCCGCCGCCATGCGTTTACCAGAGCCCGGGACTGGGCCCTGATCTCGTTTTGAGTGAACTTGAGCCATCATGGATCGTTTCGGGAGTGAACTACACAATCGACTATACGGTCTGCAACCTCGGCAAGGGGGCGAGCGCAAGTGCGAGCGAAACAGGCGTCTATATCAATGAGGTGCTGCAACTCTCCGATCCGGTTCCGGCGTTGGGACCAGGTGAGTGCTACGAGAGCAAGCTCGGACCATTCCCAAGTTCCGGAATCGTTACGATAAGACTTGTTGCAGATGTCCTGAACAACGAGACCGAAGATCACAAAAAGGCTAACAACAACCTGACCGATGTCTTTGGCGGAGCCGACCTCATGATCACCGGCTTCGATGAGATATGGGTTGATCAGAGAGAGAAGAAGTACAATCTGACCTACACGGTGGAGAACGTCGGAGATCTCCCGACATCGGTTAATGTTTGGACAAACTTCACAGAACTTCATGGGGAATGGAGTGACATCGACCCTGCACCAATCCCTGCGGGACTGGGTGTGGGCGAGAGCGTGACACACATCGCAGGTCCTTTTACGATGGAAGGGGATTCTGACTGGCTTGAATCATGGGTCAACTTCAATCACACCCTGGATGAGAATGTTGAGGACGATCTTCACGGAAACCGTGCCAGGTTCACGTTTTCATCACCATCCCCGCAACCTCCACAAAAAGGCGACCTCAATGGCGACGGTCTGATCACTACCGCTGACGCTGTTATTGCACTGCAGATGGCTGTAAGCTGCGATTATGTGGAAGATGCGGATGTGAACGGCGATGGGGCTGTGACCGCACATGATGCGCTCATGATCCTTCAAGCATCTACCAGGGGTACTAAAGTATGAGGACGATTTTGGCATGGCTGCGGCTACGGCTACCGCTACAACTATTATCGATCCTATTTCTGCTGCTGATGGCAGGAAGCGTGAGTGCAAATGACTGCGGCAACGGAATTGCCCCATGCAAGTGCGGCGATACCGTTGTTTCGGACTGGACATTCACGGAAGATTTGACCTGCCCGACTGGAGTTGCAGGTGTGCACGGCTTAACCATCGGCGCAGATGGTATCACAATCGACGGTGCGGGTTTCAAGATAACGGGAAGCGAAACCGCGGAAGTTTGTGATTGGATCGATGAAAACAATCCCGGAACCGGATACTGCGGGATCTTTAATTTAGGGCATGACGATGTGATAATAAAGAATCTGGAACTCGCCCGATTCTGCACGGGAATCGGGCTTCAGGGTTCGGGAAAAGACCCTGTTGTGGGCAACACGATCGATAACTGCGAGATACATGGCAACGGTAATGCGGACTGCTCAACCGGCACCTCTACACACGGGATCCATGCCTGTTACATAAGCGCATCCGTGATAAAGAACAACCGGATTTATGAGAATACCGGTGCAGGTGCGGGCTGTGGCGACGGTGGCGCCGGCATCTTTCTCTATGCAGGAAATAAAGCCTTTACAGGCAACATCATTACCAAAAATGAGATCTACAACAATAGAAAGGGCGGATTCTTCGCAAAGAAGAGTCTCAACCATGCAGAGATCACCGATAACCACGTCCACGGAAACGGTCAGGGCGGAATCATACTGCGCTGCCGGTCGTCAAACTACAACACAATCGAAGGCAACAACGCGTCAGCAAACTTTGGGGACGGGATCTTCATAGGCAGTGAGAACAACATCATCAACGATAACGTCGTTATGGGCAACATTGCCGGTTTCAGGATCAGTTCAGGGGATGTTGTTGGTGATGGTGACGGGATAGAGATGGGCAGGGGCCGCGAATCCAACAACAACACCCTGACTGCAAATACGGTATGTGGAAACGCTGGAACCGATATCGAGGTCGCTGATGGGTGTTCGGGAAATCACGGTAGGTACAACACCTGTGACACGGTAGGGAATTACAACGACGAGGGATCTGCAGGGTGCAGTTATGGGTGTGCAGGAGATACCGCAGCAGAAGCCGACGCTCCCGCCGACTCCGCAAAATCTACGGAATCCGCTCCGGGATTTGGAGCGGCTTTTATGGTAGTAGCGGCAGTAGCGGCGATATGCGTGAGGCACTCGAGAAAGAGGATTTAATGAAAGTGATATCGATAATATCCATGATATCGATACTGCTTCTTGTACTGGTGATTGCATATACGGTCCCTCTTACGTCGGCATCAGGTGCGGATTCCCGCCCCAATCTGTTTGTAAGAGAACAATGGTGGAAAGACTCCTTTAGGGAATGGGTCGATTCTGCAAACGGGAAATATCGCGTCATCTACCGGGTAGAGAACAATGGAGCTGCTGACGCTTCCAGAAGTAACACAACAATCAACATCACGACTGTTTCAGGCAACGGTAACGGTTCTATCTCTTATATTATCAAAGATCCCGTCCCGCAACTGCATGTGGGCGAGGCTTACGATGGCACTCTGGGACTTTTCACATGCTCGTGCAACGATACCGTTATACTCACAATCTGTGCGGATGGCGATTATGAAATTGGAGAGACGAGTGAGAATGACAACTGCAGGGACGAAACGATCAATTGTCCTGCGTCTGCGTGTAAACCCGATCTTGTGATCGAAGATTACACAGTTACATGGGTCAACCGTAGTGATAAGACCTTCAATGTCAGTTGCACGGTAGCAAACATCGGAAATGGGGGCGCTTGTGAGAGCACAACTTGCATACATGGAATCAATCGACTGGTTCCGGCACTGGCTTCTGGCGAGAACTACTCCGATACCGCTGGTCCGTTCGTACTGAGCGGTCATGAAACCGCAATTGAGATCTGTTCCGACACCTACAACAACGTTTGGGAGAGTAGCGAGGCTAACAACTGCTATTCCAGTACACTTGGAGTGCCTGATCTTCGGATGTATATTGTCTCAAAGGACTGGATCGATGCATTGAACATGACATACAGCATCACCGGAACCGTCTGCAACAACGGGGGTGCAAAATCTATGAACGCCACTGTGAGCGTGTATATCGATTGCAACCTCGTCATGGTAGCCGACTATCCTCCGGTGGATGGATATGGCAGTTGCGTAGAGAAGACGTTTCTTCCGTTCACGATGAGTGGAAATAACGACACGATCCGAATATGCGTCGAATGGGAGGATGGTACACGCTGTGATGAGAGCGTACTCGTCTATGGCGGATGCCTGGCAACGGATGGCAGTGGCAGGCTCTTCACGTGTGGGGATCGGGTGGATCGGAGTTGCACGTTCACTGGCGACATATACTGTGCTACGCAGTACTCGGGGAAGGATCACCCGCACGGACTGTTCATAGCAGCGGACGATGTGACAATCGATGGCAATGGTTATGCAATTGTCGGGGATCGTTCTGCCTGTTTCAAGCAGTATGCTAACATGGGCTATGTTGCGTGGACCGGGATCAGATGCGATCGTTACAACAACGTGACGATCAAAAACCTTGAGATCAGGAACTTCTGTAACGGAATTTCCATCAAAAACGGAGATAACGGCACCCTGAAAGACTGTGATATCCACGATAACGGCGCGACCGTCCAGTACAACTATGGAATCACCGTTGTTAACTCAAGTTATACAACGATTGATGGGTGCAGCATCAGAAACAGCACAGGCATTCTCGCAGATATGAATGTCTGTGGTGGTCATGGCGTCAACCTCGATTGCGGATCCAATCACTGCGATGTTACAAATAACACGATCGGCAGCAACAATCTATCAGGCATCTGTGCATCACCCACCTGCAAATACCTGAGCATCAGAGACAACCTCCTCTGCGATAACGGTCGCCAGCGGCAATCAGGATTCTGCACCGGCATTAATCTTCACTGGAAGGGCGGACATCTTGAAACAAACGCAACTGTTGAGAGAAACGTGATACGAAACACCACAGGATCAGGGATCTATGTGGCTCAGGGCGCAGCCACAATCAGGGATAATATCGTCACCGGGAGCAGGAATGGGGCAGATGTGACCGGCAATGGAATACTTGTTGACGAGGGGAAGCTGACCTTCCTGTACAACAATACGTGCTGTTGTAACGAAGACGCAGACATCGTAAACGCCGGGTTTGCGACCTTCGGCGATTGTAACACCTGCAAGCAAGCAGTAAATTACGATGACTGCGGCACGACCGGATGCATCTACTATTGTGATGGTAGAAGCGGTTCCTGTGTGGGCGAGCATCATGATTTCAGTTGCGGGATGGTCATAAACGAGAGTTGTGTCTTTAGCAGGAGCATGAGCGGTTGCGGCGGGTTGATCGCTGGTGCGGATAACATCACAATCGATGGTTGCGGCTATACGATAACAGGGATCGGGGGAGGCAATGGGGTCTTTAGCAATTATGCAAACGTTACGATTAAAAATCTACAGATAAAGAACTTCCGGACAGGGATTATAGTTGAAGAGACAGCTAAGAACACGATTAAAAACTGTACTCTGCGAAAGAACCTTCTAACAGGGATTAACATCAGTTGTGATGATTGTAATCTTTGTAACAACAGAGTCTACGACAACGGAGGCGATGGCATCGTTGTTGCCGGGAATAACAACACCTTTGAAGACAATATCGCAGCACGAAATTGCGGTCATGGCTTCTATCTCGGTTCAGGCGCATCAAAGACCGTCCTCACAGAGAACGCGATCGGCGACAATTGTGGAATCGATATATACAACAGTCAAGGCGCCGGAACAATCGGCAATAACAACACCTGCGGCACCACCCATCAGTATTCGGATGCTGGCTATATCCTGCCAGACGGGTGCATCTATCCATGGAGACCGCCTGACCTTATAATCTCACGAAAGGAAGAGTACTGGGACAACGTGACCAACAAGACCTACGTTGTCAAATACACGATTGAAAACATCGGGGACGTAGATTCCCGTGAAGCAACTCCGAGCACGACATACCTCTACATCGACGACCATCATAACAGTGGTGCGGACGATCGCATCGGTTCACTTAAGCCGGGTGAGCGCCAGACGAGAACATTCGAGCGCACTCCCGAGATCTCCTGTGAAAAAGACCGGATCAGGGTTTGTGCAGATGGTTTTGATGAAGTGAGAGAGCAAAATTGTGCTGACAAATTCTACTGCAATGGGGTGGGCTGCTACATTGTGGAAGAGCTCTTTTCGGATGGAGAGGCGAACAACTGCCGTATAAACACGTTTAAAGAGGACGGGGATGAGCTCAACGCTGATTTGAATGCGGCATGTGTTGGTTCTGGTATCGCGTACAGGTGTGGCGATACAGTGGAAGATAGCTGCACGTTCAACGGGAGTATGAGCTGCCCTGCCGGACACGGGCTTGTAATCGGAAAAGACGGAATTGTGATCGATGGTAACGGCTATGCGCTGATTGGATCCGGGAACGCGTCATGTGCGCATATCTCCGAGTCAGATCCAGGGGCTGGAGACTGTGGAATTCTTAACAATGGATATGACAGAGTCACGATAAAGGATTTGACAGTTGAGGGATTCTGTGGTGGCATTGCGCTCCGTGGCAGCGGATCAAACCCTGCCAAGTACAATACGATTGAGACCTGCGTGATACGCGAGAACGGCAACCCCGACGATGGCATGAGCCATGGAATTCATCTCGTGAGGGTGGAGGATTCTACAGTCAGTGGAAGCGAGATATGCGGCAATACCGGCACTGGTGAGGCATGTGGTGATGGTGGTAATGGTATCTTCACGTATCTATCCTGTAATAATATTATAAAGAAAAATATAATTCATGGTAACAGGAAAGGTGGCATATTCATGAAGATGAAATCAAAGGGTAACGAGGTCACCGGTAACACTATCCACGAAAACGGGCAGGGGGGGATCATACTCAGATGCGCAAATTCAGATGAGAATACAATCGCCGAAAACGCGGTCTTGCAAAACCATGGTGATGGGATGTATATCGGCAGCAATCGTAATACCATCAGGGACAATACCGTGGAGGGCAACAGCGCAGGTCACAGAGTGGGCGACACTCCTGTTGAGGATGGCGATGGGATCGATATGGGCAGGAGCGATGGCTCAGAGGAGAACGAGCTGTATGGGAATTTTGCATGTGGTAACGAGGGTGTGGATATACACGTATGCCATGCAGATGGCGGTGAGAATCACGGCAGAGAGAACTGCTGCGATGAAACAACGAATTATGATGACAATGGCGTTACCGGATGCGCCAATTCATGCGAAGACCGCTCAAAACCAGACCTCACGGTAACCGAGCAATTGGAATCATGGAATAATCCGGAGAATCCTGATGACCTGCGATACAACATCACAGCAACAGTTGCGAACATCGGAAAAGCGGGTGCACCCGAAAGCATAATACGCCTCGTAATCGACGGGGATTGGAGCGATTATCCGGTTCCGGCCCTGAATGAGAGCGAACGGTACGCGAGCACGATCGGCACCTTCACGATGTCGGAGAATCGCGATGAGATCACGATCTGTGCAGATCCCGAAAACGAAATCGATGAAATTTGTGAGGATAACAACTGCCTTACAACGGTCTGGTATGCCATGCCTGATCTGATCGTAACCGAAATTGTCATACAACAACCAATCACCCTCGGAGCTCTGGATACTGCAACAGCAACGGTCAAGAATGTCGGTACGATTGCGACAGGGGGATCGTTTGAGGTCGCGCTCTCTGTAAACGGCGATATGGAGGACATAGGTGAAATAGCGGAAAACCTTGCCCCTGACGAGACTAAAACGGTTTTATTCGAGTGGGTTCCTCTCGCATCGAATCGGCTGACTGTATTTGCCGATTCAAAGGACGAGATTGAGGAGTGGGATGAGACGAACAACAAAATGACGATAACCGCGTCCATCGGCGTAGGTCCCACGCCGCCTCAAGCGCAATCGAAAAAAGGTGTGCACAGCAGCGGAATTTCCGCAAGAGAATGTGATTATGCGGCAAACTCTACTGATGTGGATGTGGATCTGAAGATGCATCGTGCTGAGACGAAGACGCTCGGAAACGAGAGCGAATCAGTCATGAGCGCCATGAAAAAAGTTTCTGCCCGCCTCTTTAAGAGTACTCCATTCTTCAGTGAGTCCGGCGGCGAGGTGGTCACTCCGGAATGGACATCTGTTGCGATTGCGGCTCTCGTAGCGAGTCTCTTCTGCGCCGGATTTTATGGCGAGATTACGCGGTACAGGAGAAAGAGGAGGTAACGCAATCATGGTAATTGCATCCATCACATCATCCATCACGCATCTGCCGCAGATATTGCAATCCGCAGTATACCTCATCTCGACGTCACTTCTCTATCCGGTGATCATCGTACTGCTCGGACTGACCTTATGGCTCATAACCGAGATTGGCGTCTTTTCGGTTGAGTATCTTGCGAGAACCGGAAAACTGTCTTCGAAGAAACCGGAAGAGGTCGAAAGAGAGATTATAGAATCGAAAACGCTTGTCGAAGACGGCAAATTCAAAAAAGGAATCGGGGTGCTCGGCGGCTGCACAACAAGCCGATTCGTACACGTCTTTCTGGATGGGCTCCTCGCGATAAAAGAGAAAGAGAAAGAGGTCGAGCTTAAGAATCCGGGGACACACGCAAAACTCTTTCCGATAAACCTTGTGAAGCTTCTCCAGAAGTGCGATCTCCTGATCTCAAAGCGGCTTGAGAAGTCAAAGTCGATGGCAAGGCTTGGTCCGATGTTTGGGCTGATGGGGACCCTGATACCTATGGGTCCTGCACTGCTCGCACTCACGAAGGGCGACATCGATACGCTTGCGGGAAGCCTGATCATAGCGTTTGGAACAACCGTGATCGGGCTTCTGATCGGTTCGGTGTCATATTTGATCACGGTAGTAAGGACGCGCTGGTACAGGCAGGACATGAATGATATACATTATATTTGTGAAGTATTATTCGGAGACGAGTAATGAAATATATGAACAGAAGAACGGAAGCAGTGGATGAAGACGAGGACCCGTTATCGGGCGTTGCAAACCTCTTTGACGCGGCGATGGTCTTTGCTCTCGGACTGATGGTGATGCTCCTGGTCTACATGAGCGTGCCAGAGCTCCTGACGCAGTCGGATGTTACGATTGTCAAGAACCCGGGAACGCCTGAAATGCAGGTGATCGTGAAGCACGGCGAGAAGATCGAGGCGCTGAATCTCACAGAAGAAGAGGTCGAGGTCGAGATATCAAAGGTGATAGGAGTGATTGGCAAGACGCCGGACGGTGCGATGGTGTATGTGCCTGAGGGCGGAGGTGGAGGGCAGGAATGATTGCGATTAGTCGACTGGTGCTTGCTGTTCTGATCACTCTTGCACTCTCTGCGCCATTGCAGACAGCATCCGCTCTTGACCCGGAGGATCCGGAATACTGGACCGATATGGGAAGCGCGTCGATTCACAAAGGCGAACGATACAGTGCAGGGGGCTACGCAGTCGAGTTTGTGGATTACGAAGGAGAGACTGATTCTGTCTACCTATCACTCTGGCGAGAGGATGAGTTACTCGATGAATCGGTGCTCAACGCATCCTGTGTGAACGAGACGTTCTGTACCGAACTAGACACTCACGTGTGCGACTATCTAAACTGGGATGATGAGTTGATTGTCGCAATCAAGAACGAGACAGAAGATCACCCTGAATCCGAGAGCCCGAGTCACTGGGAGGATCCGCTCATACACATTGATCTCTATTCCCGGGCAAAGCCAGAGATATCGCTCAAGATTGAGACCAACTGCGAAGTGTACACTCCGCAGGATTCGGAGATTCGTGTCACAGTTGAGATCGAGAACGTCGGTGACGCTGTAATCGAGAATACGACCGTTATAATAGACCCTGGTGACCTTCAGGCGACAAGCGGACTCATCAGCCATTTCGGCAGCCTTTTGGCAGAGGATGATGATTCCCGGTATCTCTGGTTCACCTGGAACGATGTCCCGGGGAATACGAACGAGGAGGATAGATTCCTGAGATATCTGTGGGACGATCTTGGTTTTGGCTGGACAAAGAATGCGAATGCATACATAAAGAGATCGACTGATGGCGATACCATCAGAATCAGGAGGGGCAACGACTCAGCCGAGATTGCGATCGACAGCAGAAATGAAGGAGCAACCCTCAAGATCGGCGGGGAGGCATACGTATTCGACGTTGTTGAGGAGGGCAGCGAACTGAACGTATATATCGCATCGGATGATGCGGTCGATACCGAGGAGATCGTTTATGCACGTTTACGCGTCCCACAATCGATCACCGAAACGGAGGGGCAATCGTTCACAATCTCAGTCAATGCCACCGGATTTGGTGATAAAGGCGTGATGTATTCCGAATCGGCATCAACAGAGATTCTTGTGCTGCCGAGATTCGATCTCGCAATCAAGAAGACTGTAAACAGCCAGATATCGATGGACCAGACGGTATGGGTGCGTATCGATCTTGAGAACACCGGGATAAGAGACCTCAAAGTTAAAATGAATGACACAATTCCGTCCGGTTTCAGACTGTGCGGCAACGAGACATTGGAATGGGGGTTCAATATCACGCCAGGAGATTCTCTGCATTGTTCATATCGTATAAAACCGGAGAGACCGGGGATATTTGATGTACCGTGTGCGGTTGCAGAGTTTGAGATCGGTTACGAAAGAAATGTCAGTGTACGTTCGTATGCCCGGGAGATTGTAGTGGACGGGGCATGTATAACCCTGAACAAGACCGCACACCCGGGGCGGATCTCTGAAGGCGGGAGGGTCACTGTCACACTGAACATCGCAAATACAGGGAACATGGATGCAATCGTCAATCTGACTGACGTCATACCAAAAGGCGCGGAACTGGTCTCGGGAGACCGGACGATACACACCATTCTCGGGGCAAACCAGACGAATGAGACCGAGTACGTTGTAGTAATCTTAAGTCCCGGGGCAATGACGCTTGGTTTACCAACGATATCGATATCAGGCAGCAGTTACTGCTACATGACCGCAACCGAGATGCCGGCAATTGAGGTCATGAGTGAAGAATTATCATCCGGACCCGAACTGCGACACACTCAGGAATCTCTCGCCACCAGCGGGGCACCGCCACGATCCGCGGACGTGTCGTTCTACGAGACTGCGCTTGCGATCTGCATGTTCGGTGCGGTGTTTCTGATCGGGAGGTTTATGCGATGAACACCGGAGGGATGAATTCGGTTTTTCCTAAAAACCTAACTTTGTTAGGGCATGATTCTTGTATACCTAACTGGCAAACGCAGTTGAGATGTGAGAACATCCGATATTGATAAATGTAGGTGAACTGTGAAAATGAATCTTATTACGGTGACAACAACCGCAATGCTTTCGGTATTGCTGATAGTATCGCTGACAGGAAACGCTTGTGCAACAGATGTGAATCCGAATTCCGGAATCGATGCACGTGAACTGGCTGATGAATTGACTGATGATGGCTGGGTGATGTACGGCACTGAGCAGTGCGGGTGGTGCGTCAGGCAGGCGGAGGAGTTTGGCGATGCTTTTGCAAATGTGACTCATATAGACTGCAATAAGAACGGGCAGGCGTGCAGGAATGTGAGCATGTACCTGTTTAGCTGGGACGATGCCACGGGAGATGGCAGCAGACTTTTGGAGTATCTTATGGATAATTATCATGTTGGCTGGGTAAAAAGCGCAGAAATCAACAGATCAGACGACGATATGACCATCCGCATCTCTGATGAGCAGAACTCGGCTGAAATAATGCTTGATGAGGGTAGCGGAGTAGCGATCCTGCAAATCGGTGGTAGAGACCACTACCTGAAAGTTGAGAATGAGGGTGGTACGACGGACATATACGCAGGTATTGAAGGTATTCCGTGCTGGGTTTCCCCGGATAGTACGCTTCATCTTGGATACTACAATTTAACAAGACTTTCCGGACTGGTGAGCGATTACCGGGCAGCGCATCCCGCCCCAGCAGAATCTCAGACGACTCCTGAGACCCCGATGTCGACATCACCGAGCACACCCGGATTTGAGCCACTATCTGCGCTGATTGCGGTGGCTATCGTTTGTCTGATGAGAAGAAGATGAAACAAGCGATTTCCTCCGGGATCGTCGTAACCTTTCTTATGCTGCTGCTTACAGCAGCGAACGCAAACGCGGGATGCATCGGCGTTGTCACAGGCACGGATTACGGGTGCGGGGACACAGTTATTGAGAGCTGTAAGTTCAACGAGGATATGGACTGCCAGACACGATACGGTCTCGTGATCGGAGCGGACGGTATTGTAATCGATGGCGATGGCTACGCGATCACCACAGACACCCATAGCGACGATGGAGAAGGAATCCATAACGAGGGGTGCGATAGGGTGACGATAAAGAACGTGAGGATCGGCGGGTTCTGTTATGGGATATATTTCAAAGACGCTGACAACGGCAGTATAACAAATAATAGTGTCAGTTATGGTCAGGGAAGTGGCATCTGGCTGTTTACATCATCATACAGCAACGTGAGCAGGAATACTATCGATCATAGCGGCGGCGGTCAGGGAATCCACCTGTCCGGTGGTGCGAATAACAATATTATAAAATATAATAATGTGGCAACGAAGGGCGGCATAGGGGTAAACATCGATAACTCGAGCAAGAACAGATTGTACCATAACATGGTCTGCGGCAATGTACGCGGCGATATTGTGGTCGAACCAGGACTCGGGAACACGGGTGATGACAATGCCTGTGCGATAACAAAGGGCTACAACGATTCCGGTGGCGACCCATGCACGCATTCCTGCCCACCGTCTGCGGCACGATCTCGTGAAGAGGGGGCGGGAGGTGGAACAGAACGCGGCAGCCCAACATGCGGATGCGTCTCTGTTACGGATCCGAAAACGATATTTGCGTGTGGTGATACCGTTACTGAGAGCTGCACATTCAACTGCGATCTCTACTGCTCGTCAGGGCACGGTCTCGTAATTGGTGCGGACGGTATCGTAATCGATGGCAACGGATATACACTGGACGGCGTGATTCCTGGAGATTGCACCGATAGCGAGACCGAGCGATCCGGAATCTTCAATTCCGGACACGATGATCTGGTTATAAAAGATCTGGAGATCAAAAACTTTTGCAACGGAATCCATCTGAGGGGCAATGACATCAAGGGAGATATCATCAGGAACAACACGATCGATAACTGCAACGTGCACCACAACGGCAACGACATCGATGATACGACGACCCACGGCATCAAGATGCAGCATGTGTACGAGAGCATGATCAGCAACAATCTGGTGCATCACAACAGAGGCAGGGGCACGAGCTGCGAGAACGGGGGGAATGGGATTTTTATATATGGCGGAGAGTACAACACGCTCTCAAACAACACGGTCTATGACAACACGAAGGCAGGTATCTTCACACGAATGAAGCCGAAGTACAACAATATAACTGGCAACAGGGTGACAGGGAATGGACAGGGTGGAATCGTTCTGCGGTGCAAACTCTCCAGTTTCTTCACAATCGAGAATAACATCGCAACCGATAACAAGGGTCCCGGAATCTATGTGGGTGGTCCGGGTAACACGCTTCGGTACAACACAGCAGCAGACAACAAAGAGGGCTCCGCATATAGCGATGACGCCTCTGTTGCCAATGGAATCCGCATCTCAAGTGAGGCGCACGACACCACGCTGGTCGGGAATACCGTCACAGGCAACGATGACGCGGATGTGTATGTGAAGAAGGGGCTAACCGAGATCGCAAGCGCAAACAACACCTACGAGACCGCCTCAAATTATGTGGACACTCCGGAAGACGGTGAGATGGTTCGCGGGAAGAAGGTGATCGGGAAGGTGGAGACGCTCAGGAGGTTCGATTCCGGAATTGAGATTCCATCAATCAAGGCAACGCCCTTGATGGCGACGCTGATCGTGGTTGGGTTATTGGTGTTTGTGGCATTCGGATATTCGAGAAGGAAGTGATGGGATAAAGGGAATATTATTTGTGCTACTTCTGATCGTCTCCATCTCAGCGACGGCGATTGTGGGCAGCAGCCAGCCGGATAGCGGTGCAGGCTCCGTGGAACTCATCGAGTATGCCCAACGATTATCGGAATTGGAAAATTATGACGGCGCAGGCGCCCTGTACAATAAAATCGCCTTGCACTACAGAAACACAAGCGACCTTGCGAACGCATCGGCGTATTACGTTCTTGCAGCCGAAAGTTTCGAGTCGGCGGACGATTACGAGTCTGCTGGTGCAAGCTACCATCTCGCAGGCGACTGCTGTGCCGGGCAGAAGGAGTGCGATACCGCTCTTAAATACTACGAACTCGCAAGAGATAACTACAGAAAGAATGATTCCGGTTATGACGATTTATGGATCGATAAGAAGATACGAGAGTGCAGGGAAAAGTCCCTCATGAGCGGCATTGTGATCTTCGGGATATTCATCGGGATGCTCAAGTTCTCAAGCAAAGCAGCGTTCGGGATGGGGTTTTCCAGACTGAATACCCGTGAGATTCTCGCAGTCGCATCGGTCTACCTTGTTGTTCCGCTTCTGATGTGCGCAGTGATCAGTGTTGCCGGTGATGTGCTGTACGAATCGATAAACGCTCTCTTTGGGCTGGGACTTGCATTTGGGGTGTTTCAACTGATGTTAGCGATATCACTCCTTGTTATTGGATTCTACACTGTCAGGAAGTGGAATCGTACAAAAAAGGACGTTAGCAGGAGAACGTTTCTCTTGATGGCGCTACCATGTCCCGTATCGCTTGCAACGATCTTTCTGACGTGTGCATTTCTTATGATCGCGGGTATGAGTGCTCTCAAAGCTGGTTTACTCGTTGGAGGTGTGTTCTTTTCGACGATCATCGTGATAACCACGGTTTTACGAAGAACCCGGTTTGCCAAGAAGCCCTCGAATCTGGGAAGCATGATGATATTCTTCGGGCTTCTTTATTTCCTCTCGATCCTGCTCGTTCCAGCGTATCTCCCGATAAACGAGATGGAAATTGCAATCGGGGACTTCCCGGTGAGCGATATGATTCCCGGGTTTCTCTTCGTGCTTGTCATGATCGCTATCGGATTTGTGCGAGGGCGAATAATAACCACTGATAGGGGCATGGGCGGACGATGAAGCGGAGACATAGACATAGACATATCGCTGTCGAGATTCTACCGATGGCGCTATGGATTATTATGGTGATCTGCCTGTATATGTTCCAGCATTTCGCAACTGGTATATGGACGGGATGATTGAGGAGGGGCAGATGATCGAGCTACATGGATCAGCATATTTCAACTACAGAGAACGAACCGGGATGTTTATACCGAAGATATGAATGAAGGAGTAATAAAATGGAACTATTGCCGGAAATGATGAAAATACTACTTACGATCAGTAATGCGATGCTATATCCTGTACTGATACTGTTGATAATACTGGTTGCGCTCTGTTTCGTGTTTGCAGGAGATATGATCTCGGAATACTCGAAACGTAGCAAGGATTTTGATGACAAGTTCAAAGGAGGTCATTTGAGTGGTTTTTGTGGTGCGGTGAAGAGACTGGTCGCCGAGCACCGGAACCCCCGCGATGAAGACATGCTCTCGGTCAAAATCGGACGGCTGCTTCAGGAGTATGAGGCAGAAGCCGGAAGAAAACTCGGAAATACCCGCCTTCTGATACGAGTCGGTCCGATGCTCGGGCTCATGGGAACGTTGATCCCCTTGGGTCCCGCACTCCTCGGGCTTTCCGCGGGAAACATCGAACAACTGGCAAACAATCTCGTGATTGCGTTCACATCGACTGTGGTCGGGCTTCTGATCGGTGCAGTCTCGCTAACAGTTGCAAGCGTCAGGCAGCGGTGGTACTCGCAGGACTTGGATGACATGGAGTACATGGCAGAATTATCGATTGCGAAAGGGGGTGACTGATCGATGAAAACAAGATTTATGGGGAGGAAACGACGGTCAGATCTCGGCGGACGTTCGGGCGTGGACGACGACCCCTTAAGTGGTGTTGCAAACCTATTTGATGTGGCAATCGTCTTTGCGGTTGCTCTGATGCTTGCGCTTGTGACGTACCACAGCCTCCCCGAACTGGTCTCGTCCACATCAAATGTCACAATCGTCAAGAACCCGGGAACTGCGGATATGGAGATCATAATCAAGCAGGGCGAGAAAGTAGAGATCCAGAAGATAACAGACGAGGACGTTTACGGCATGGGGCGGGTCATGGGCACAACATTCCTGCTGGATAGTGGCGAGGTGATCTATGTTCCTGCGAATGCGACTGAGTAGTTACATCCAATCCAACATGGAAATGATTATGCCGAATGTTATATTTAAAGATATTGGTAAAATATCGGATGTGGAGATTTTTATGCCCCCATTCCTGTCTGATCGGCATTTCGCAGAGAAATTTATGGAAACTTACCTTTATTAGGTTTTTGATCCAAAACCTAACATTATTAGGGTATAGTATTTATATGCCTAACTACCACCTCTGGAACGCTCGGGACATATACTCGATGCAATATCAGGAGGAATATAGGCATAACGAAACAATATATTAATGTAAATGTTATTTTGCTTGCAGTAATGATCACCTGCGTGGGAATCGCGGGTGCAGACACATCTTCAACAGACTGGCATGTCAATGCCGGTGAGTCGATAACCGGCATTGATTCAGACAGCAACAGGACCGAGATCGGCATCCTCATAATCGCGCACGGCAGTTCGAGTGAGTCGTGGTGCGCACCGGTCCGTGCGACCGTCGCAAACGTGAGCCTGCCGTATCCGGTGGAACTCGGGTTCCTGGAGAAGGTTCCGGGTGAATCAATCGAGGATGCTGTTGATAAACTCAATATGTGGAACGTGAGCGAGATTGTCGCAGTTCCGCTCTTTGTCTCATCGAGCAGTAACCACATAAGCGAGATTGAGTACATTCTCGGACTGAGAGATGCAATCCCTGGCGAGGCGGACCTTGTGCAGGTGAACACCACGGCAAACATCACTCTTACTAGAGCAATGGACGATCACTGGATAATCAGCAGTATTCTCGCTGATAACGCCGCAGACTTGAGCGAAGACCCATGTAACGAGACTGCTATACTCGTTTCTCACGGTGTGAGCGACGACCAGGTGATATTTGCAGGATGGAATGAAAGCAGTGTGTCGCTTGCTGAACAGATGCTTCTCAGGTTGAGACACCTCCACAACCTCGATATCAAGGGCGTGCGTTATTCATTCATAAACTTAAACGAGACGCTCCACCCGGATCTTGCAGCAAGAGCGGTCGTGGAAGAGATATCGAGCGATTCGACACCTGTTGTCCTGCCGCGTATCTTAAGTCCGGGATACCACACAAAGAAAAAGATTCCGGCACTGCTTGAGAATCTCACATATCTCTACGATAACGAGACCACGCTTGCAACGCACCCGGCTCTTGCGGAGTGGATCGATATCTCGGTTTACGAGGCAGTATCTGATCTATCATTCTCAGTCTACGATGGCGATAGTGGCGAGATCATTGATCTGACAATCGAGGAGGCAGTGGCGGGTCACGAGGGCGGTAAACTCTGTCCCTGTGTGGCGGTTGCGTGGAGAGCGTCCCAGTTTGCGCTGTCAGAGGTCTGGAGCGGTGTTGCCCAGAGCGATCTCGAAATTACAAGTGCTCATCCGTCTGACGGACACGAGGAAACGTTCCTCTACATCCTCGGAAATTCGACAGAAGACTACACAATCGAGATGCCAGAGGGAACGGACCCAAAAAATCTAACGATAGAGAACTATGTATACACCTTCACAAAGAAATCGACAGGAGACTCTGTTACGGTTCGTGTGAAGGACGACGTCTTCCCGGATAAGCTCTTTGAGCTTCGAAAGAAGTGCAAAGCAGGAACCGCAACACCGGACGAGAAGAAAGCGTTCAAACTGCTCAAAAATGAACTCAAGGACGGATTCCTGTATCTGCCGATGGACGAGCTATTCGATTCCGAGGTTACGTACAGCAAGTTTGATACGGGAATCCTTGTCGTTGCACATGGCAGCCCCCGTGAGATGTGGTGCGCCCCGGTTCGGGCAGCAGCCCACAACGTTGACCTGCCATATCCTGTGGAACTCGGGTTCCTCGAGTTTGTGCCCGGCGAGACGATCAACGCCGCTGTTGACCGGCTCGATAACCACGGCGTCAATGAGATAATCGCAGTTCCGCTCTTCATCTCGTCGCACAGTGATCACATCGCAGAGGTTGAGTATGTGCTCGGACTGCGAGACTCGCTTCCGGGCGCACATAGCGCATCCGAAATGGGCGTTATGAGCAGCGTTGAGGAGCGTGCAGGCACGACCACGTTTGCCAGCGGAAAAGAGGTCATGCGATCGGTCGTTCAGAGGGGCGATAAGTACTTCATACTTATCTCTGCATAAACTTCTGCGTCGGTATTTGCTCCCGCCACGGGAATTCCTAAGCCGTTAGTCGCACCAACTTGTCCAAAGTGGCGTAATCTATAAGTATTACTAGAAGTAATTGATA
>DAOWIV010000037.1 GCA_030640725.1 Methanosarcinales archaeon
GGATAGCGGTTATCGCATCGGACGATGCTATGTTATTATTATCCTGATTCAACACCATTAATAATTCCGGAGAGTCTTCGTCCTGATATAGTTTAACCAGATTGTCATATCCTGATTGGTATGTCATCTCCCTGCCGCAGAACGTTTTTAGGTTGTAAGGGTAGTCCCAGTTTGCGTGATCCCATTCTGATCCGGTCAGATCGCTGGTTTCGAGATCATACCACCATGCACCATCACGGATGATTCCAAAGTTTTTGATCTTCTCTTTGTATGCGGGGAAGTCCTCTACCCACCTATACCAGTGGGTGTTGATGCCGAGCCGGGAGCGGGTTATTTCATGGGGGATGGTGCCTGATGTATCCACACGCAGGATCACAAGACCGTTACCCCAATCGGCTACGTATGCATAGTCCCCTGAGACGGCAACACCATGTGCACCTCCCGCAGTGTTGTAACCTCCTGCAAGTGTTGGTGCTGTCTTGCTGCTGACATCCACGATCACAAGACCATTAGTATAATCGGCTACGTACACATAGTCGCCTGATACAGCAACACCAAATGCATATTCGGTGTTGTAACTTCCTGCAAGCGTCGGTGCTGATTTGTCGGTGATATCCACGATCACAAGACCATTACGCAAATCGTCTACGTACGCATAGTCACCTGAAACCGCAACACCCCGTGCACGTCCTGTGGTGTCGTAACTTCCTGCAAGCGCAGGTGTTGCTTTGTCGGCGATATCCACGATCCTCACAATACCATTCCAACAATAACCACCACCGACTACGTATGCATAGTCCCCTGAGACGGCAACACCATCTGCACCTCCCGCAGTGTTGTAACTTCCTGCGAGTGTTGGTGCTGTTTTGCTGCTGACATCCACGATCACAAGACCATTACAACGATCATTTACGTACGCATAATCACCTGAAACCGCAACATCCCCATATCCTCCTGTGTTGTAACTTCCTGCAAGTGTTGGTGCGGTCTTGCTGCTAACATCCACAATCACAAGACCATCGGTATGATCGGCTACGTACACATAGTCGCCTGATACAGCAACACCAAGCGCATATCCTCCTGTGTTGTAACTTCCCACAAGCGCGGGTGCTGATTTATCAGTGACATCCACGATCACAAGACCATTATCCCAATCAGCTACGTACGCATAATCACCTGAAACCGCAACACCCCGTGCTTCTGCGATGTCGTAACTTCCTGTAAGTGTTGGTGCTGATTTATCAGTGGCATCCACAATCACAAGACCATTACCCCAATCGGTTACGTACGCATAATCACCTGAAACCGCAACACTTCGTGCACGTCCTGTGGTGTCGTAATTTCCTGCAAGTGTTGGTGCTGTCTTGCTGCTGATATCCACGATCACAAGACCATTATCCCAATCGGCTACGTACGCATAGTCGCCTGAGACTGCAACATCATAAACACTGCCAGAGGTCATAACCCTCCCCAATTCTACAGGTGAAGCCGGGCTGCTCACATCAAGCACAACAAAATCCTGCCCCTGCCCAATGTAAGCATAATTGCCAGAAACTGCGCATGCATACGTAGCACCCCCGAAATGCCCTTCAAGCGTCACATCCACTAGATCCGCCGCGCCCACCCCCGCGCTTGCCACGCAAACGGCGGCGACGATGAGCACAATCATAAGTATCCTGCTACAGGTCATGCTGCCACCTCCATGATCGCATCAGCGCATTCCAGCGTGACCCGCTTGTCCACATCCACATTCTCACAATACTCCCCCTCATGCACATAAATCGTATCCCCCTCCCCTGCGTCATCAATCGCATCCTGAATCGGCGTACCCGCGCCCGGATACACATCCCACTCAGCACCAGCGCCCACGCCCGCCGCCGCAAGCACCGCCACGAGCGCCGCAGCCACCAGCAGCAGGCGGGTCATGCCGCCTCCACACGATTGCCCGCGGCAGGCGCGTCAGCGATGAGCATCGTTCGCAGAACAGTACGGGATTCGACTAAGTGAATATGCCTGATCATAACAATCATCTCCGGGATATTACTCGCCATGAATACCGCATCATACAAAAGCCTTACGCTCACAATGCTACCCGTGTCTGCACCAATCGCAGCCGCCCACCATTCACCTGCAATTCCCAAGTCCCTCATGTGTTAGCACCGACTTGAGATGGAAAAGCTCAAGTAGTTGACAGTAAATCATAATGATTGTGAATCAACAATTTACAGGACGGTTCGTAAACCGCGATTCGGAACTGGAATATCTCAACAGCAGGTACGAAAGCGGGAGACCGGAATTCATAATAATCTACGGGCGGCGCAGGATCGGTAAAACCCGTCTGATCACAGAATTTCTCCACGGAAGGGCAGGGATCTACTTTCTGCCAGTGGAATACAGCGAATCCGAGAATATCAGGGTGTTACAACGGCAGATGGGGGATTTCCTCGGAGATGACTCATTCATAAAAATGAGAATTGGCGGGTTCGAAGAGTTGTTTGATGAGTTTTTCAGGTGGTATCGCGGCGAAGAGCGGATCATATTCACAATCGATGAATTTCCATACCTCATAAAACTAAACCGGGGAATACCGTCATTTTTCCAGAGAATATGGGACCTGAACCTGAGCAAACGGGATGTGATGCTCATACTGAGTGGTTCCAGCATTGGGATGATGGAAACAGAGGTTCTTGGATACAAATCCCCATTATATGGCAGAAGAAGCGGGCAGTGGAGACTTGATAAATTAAACTTCGAACATCTGGCAGATTTTTTCCCGAAATACACAACTGACGAGCTTATTTTAGTCTACGGATGCATGGACAGCATCCCAGAGTACATTCTGAAGTTCTCACCCGATCTTGACTTCCGGGAGAATCTCCGCATGAATTTCCTGTCGAAGGGCAGCTTCCTATATGAGGAGGCTGACATTCTACTCCGGGAAGAGTTCAGAGAGCCGCGAAATTACATGTTCATCCTCAAAACTATCGCAGAAGGAAGCAGAAAACTTTCCGAGATCGCAAATGCCACTGGCATCGACAAAGGCGCGCTGTCACGCTACCTCCACAATCTCAGGCGTGTCGGGATCGTTGATTCCGAACTTCCTGCCACCGTCGCGGGCAAGTCCAAGCGATCGTTGTACAAGATAAAAGATAATTATTTCAAGTTCTATTTCAGGTTCGTGCTCCCGAATAAGAACAATATCGAGGCTGAAATCGATATCACACCAAAAATAGAGAAGGAATACGATCAGTATCTCGGATTCGTCTTCGAAGAGCTGGTACGGGATCTTATCAGACGGAGAAGGTTTGACATTGGATTTTTACCGGACGATTGCGGAGCATGGTGGTATCGTGGCGATGAGATCGATATCGTTGCCACCGGGGCTGATACGGATGGCGTCAGGCAGTTGTTCGCAGGCGAGGTGAAATGGAGCAACCTCTCGCGGCATGATGTAACAAGGATACTGGA
>DAOWIV010000008.1 GCA_030640725.1 Methanosarcinales archaeon
AAGGTCGATTTTGGTACGATAAAAGGCGATCTCAAAAATATAGACCAGGAACTTGCGCTCGGGCTTTGCGACCAATACGGTGTCCCGATGCACCCGAAATTCACATATCTCTGGCACGACATATCGATCGACGACTTCAAATGCCTATCTGAGTATATAGCTTCTTCAGGCAGGCTTGCAGAAGGAATCCTTGTGATTCCGGGTGATAAACACATAAAAGAGATTCTTGAGACGCTTCTGGTTCCGCACAGGGTTGTAGACCGCGACATACACCTGCACGAACCGCTCCCTCTACTCAGATGCACCGGAGTCGGAGTTGAGGATTTCTGCAAAAAATGGACTGATACCAGGGAAACGACTGTACCGGATGTGATATTTGAGATAAGCGGTATCCGGGTCAGGGCGAAGGCGCCAACAAGGATCGGGGCGCGGATGGGAAGACCAGAGAAATCGGATAAGCGAGAGATGAAGCCAGCACCGCATGTCCTGTTTCCGGTTGGCGATATGGGTGGTAAGAGCAGATCGCTCAAGCAGGCGTCAAACTTCACGAAATCGTTGAATGCGAAGATCGGAACGATCCCCGTTGCGATCGAGATGCGCAGATGCCCCGCGTGCGGAAGCGAGACCTACGAATACAGGTGCGCATGTGGAGCAAGGACCAAAGAGATGCTGTTCTGCCAGAAATGCAAGATTCCTGTCGTTAGCCAGCCATGCCCGAGATGCGGCTCGAAAGCATCGTCTGCGCGGGAGATCGATCTCGATCTGAAAGCCAGATATGCAGCCGCATTCGAAAACCTCGGGGAAAGGGACACTCTCCAGAGTTTCAAGGGTGTCAAGGGGTTAATCTCAAAGAACAAGACACCGGAACCGCTTGAAAAAGGAGTGCTCCGCGCAAAACATGGGGTGTTTGTGTTCAAGGACGGTACTGTGAGGTATGACCTGACAGACCTTCCACTGACGCATTTCAATGCAAAAGAGATTGGAATTGATGTTGGCACATTGCACAGTCTCGGTTACATGTCTGACATCGATGGCAACCCGCTAACCGATGAAAATCAGATATTACAGCTGAGAGTGCAGGATATCATACTATCATTCAATGCTGGTGAATATCTGCTCAGAGTCTCCCGGTTCATCGATGATCTCCTTGTGAAATACTACAAACAGGAAGCATACTACAATGCCTCGCACAGAAACGATCTGATCGGCAGACTGGTGATCGGGCTTGCCCCGCATACCTCCGCGGGCGTGCTCGGAAGAATTATCGGGTTTACACGAGCGTCGGTTGGATATGCGCACCCGTTCTTCCATGCCGCGAAACGTCGAAATTGTGACGGCGACGAAGACTGTGTTATGCTACTTATGGATGGATTGATCAACTTTTCTCGGTCATATCTCCCTGAAAAACGTGGTGGATGGATGGACGCCCCACTCGTGCTCACAACACGAATCGATCCAAAAGAGATCGACAAAGAAGCGCATAACATTGATATCGTGGAACAATATCCGCTCGAATTCTATGAATCGGCGAGCAGATTCGAAAATCCGAAGAATATCGAGGACATGATAGATACGGTGGCAAAGCACCTTGGAACACCGGCGCAGTACGAGAGCAGGTTCACACACCCGACATCGGATATTGCCGCAGGACCGCTTAACAGCGCATACAAGACGCTTGGATCGATGGTCGAGAAGATGGACGCCCAGCTGGCACTTGCTCGCAAAATAAAGGCGGTTGACGAGGATGATGTCGCAGAGCGGGTAATTAACTCACACTTTCTGCCTGATATGATCGGAAATCTCCGCGCATTCTCAAGGCAGAAGGTGCGGTGCGTGAAATGCGGCGCAAAGTTCCGTAGACCCCTGTTGAGCGATACATGCCCGAAATGCCACGGCAGGATCATACTCACAGTCACAGAAGGCTCTGTCAAGAAGTATCTCGACACATCCATGCGTGTGGCAGAAGAATATGCGGTATCAGAGTATACGAGGCAGCGGATCGAGTTGATCAGCCTCGAGATCAAGTCCCTGTTTGAGAGCGACAAGTCGAGGCAGATGGGGCTGTTTGATTTCATGTGAACCCCGGGGAAACTCACAAATTTTAGATTGTGATTGTTGCGGGCACCGGTCAGTTTGCAGAACCCAAAAACATCTTCACACAAACATCTGTACCGGCGCCATGACATCAATACTTAAGCTGGATAGCTCCTAATCACACAAACATATTTATCTAATCAGCCACCCGTATCAAAGAAATCCAAAAGGAGGACTATTCATGATCAAAGACGGACGCTTCAAAATCGATGGTATGGAGAATGTGGTGATCAACATCGGCAAAGTCACCACCGAGGAGGAACTCGCAGAGCAGGAATGGGAGCCGATGGGCCCCACGCCAAAACCCGGAATTCTCTCGCTTCGAAATTGGGACCACCGCCTGTTAAAGGACTTCCCGCCATTTTACGCGCCGATCTGTGACATGTGCTGTCTCTGCACGTACGGAAAGTGCGATCTCACAGAGAACCGCAAGGGCGCGTGTGGAATCGGTATCGAAGCGCAGCAGGCACGAATGGTCGTGATCGCATGTTGCATAGGGACAGCAGCGCACGCAGGACATGCGAACCATGTGCTGCACGAGCTGATCAAATGGCGCGGCAGGGATCATCCGATCAATCTCGGTCCCTACATCGATGTCGAGGCTCCGATCATACGAACCGTCGTCGGCACCAGACCAAAGACCCTTGGCGACCTTGAGGAGATCCTCAATTACGTGAACCAGCAGCTTGTGCATGTGCTCTCGTCCACGCACACGGGTCAGGAGGGTTCCTTCATCGATTTCGAGTCAAAGGCGCTGCATGTCTCGATGATCGATAACCTTGCAAAAGAGGTCGCGGATATCGCGCAGATCGCGGGGTTCGACTTTCCGAAGGGCGACCCTGACGCTGCGCTCATTGATTTCGGGTTCGGCGCGGTTGACCGGACAAAACCTATCATCGTCTTCATCGGGCATTACCCGGCTGTGAGCGTCGCAACGATCGATTACATCGAGGAGCAGGGTCTCTCTGACAAGATGGAGGTCTGCGGAATCTGTTGTACCGCAATTGAGACGAGCAGGTACAGCGCGTCTGCAAAGGTCATCGGTCCATTATCCATGCAACTCTTCTTCGTGCGCTCAGGAATTGCTGATGTCGTTGTTCTGGACGAGCAGTGCGTCAGAACCGACCTTCTCGAGCAGGTGCAGAAGACCGGAGCACCGCTGATCCTGACAACTGATAAAATATGCTACAACCTTCCGGATGTTACGAATCGTGATCCTGACAAGGTCGTTGAGGATCTTTTGAACGGCGCGCCAGGGGTTCTGATATCAGATCCGCTCATAGCAGCTCAGGTGATCACAAAGACCGCTCTTGAGATCAAACCGAAGAGGGACAAGCTCAATCACCTGCCAGAACTCGATGAAGTACAGAAGCTTGCAGAGGAGTGTATCAAATGCGGCTGGTGCGACCGGGCATGTCCGAATAGCCTTCCGGTTAAGGACGCGATGATCAAAGCAAAGGAGGGCGATTTTGGAGGGCTTTCCGACCTCTTTAGCCCGTGCATGAGTTGCGGCAGGTGCGAATCCGAATGTAAGAAAGAGCTTCCGATCATCACTATGATTCTTAAGTCCGCTCAGGAGATCGCATTTGGCGAGACATACACGATGCGGGCTGGAAGGGGACCAGTGCTTGACACCGAGATCAGGAAGGTAGGTGCTCCGCTCGTCCTCGGGGAGATCCCGGGAATCGTTGCGCTCGTCGGGTGTAGC
>DAOWIV010000080.1 GCA_030640725.1 Methanosarcinales archaeon
CCAGTGTGATTGTGCCAAACTCCACCTCCACACCATCGAAAGATTGTATCCTCTTCAAATTAAATGGTGACTGAATATCCACGTCTGTATGACATTCGTGTGATTCGTACAATTCGTGCCATTCGTGATCTACTGGTGCTGCTTTTATGCCTTCGGCGTTCTGTCGCAATCACGAATTCCACGAATGAAGCGAATGACACGAATTTGGTTTACCACAGAAGATGCATTTTACCATTACTTTTGGAGTGGATACGAAAGATTGTTATACTGGTAGCCAGAAACCCAAACGGTTGTGATGCACAATGAAAGAGATCAGCACCTCATCAGGGCTCGGAGGCATCCTGAATGCCTTTCGGGATATTACAAAGGAGTCTAAGCGAATAACGTTCGTTGGAACGCCTGGATTCTGCACTCCGTTCGCCGAATTGATTGCATTTCCGATTAGGAATAGTAACAAAGAGCTGGCTTATATCGCCAACCTCGGTTTTGATGATGCAAAGAAGATTGTGTACACCAGCCATGGCATGCAACTGGCTGAAAAGACGGATGCTGCCGCGGATACTGTCGTGATACTTGGCGGTCTTGCGATGCCAAAGATCAGTGTCGATGTTCACGACCTACAATCGATGATAGACCGTATTTTCGGCGGAGCTGAAGATAAACTGCTCATCGGTGTCTGTTTCATGAGCATCTTCGAGCAAATGAAATGGTACGATGTTATCGACTTCGATTACATGATTGATACACATACAAACAGTAGTGTTCTTAAAAAGTGATTTATTATGACTGGATTTATTATTAGCGGGACGTTTAAGGCTGGATCGAACTGGAAGCGGTTTACCAAGACCGTTAGCAGCCAGAACGAGAAGAATGCGATCGAAAAGGTTTACTCACTCATCGGAAGTGAGAATAAGCTGAAGCGGAATTTTATCGAAATAACGAGTACTGCGGAGACCCGGGCATGACTGAACAACTCACCGATGAGGACATGCAGAGATTGGTGGCTCAGCATGACGCCTATCAGGCGCGGGCTGAGGCGGTTGCTACACAGATCGATGCGATCCAGGTATCCCTCTTCGAGTGCGAACACGCTTCAAATACGGTCGATGCACTCAAGGATGCGGATGGTGCCGATGCATTAGTACCTATCGGCGCAGGATCATTCATACATGCCAAAATTGCAAAATCCGACCGTGCAATCGTCAATCTCGGTGCAGGCGTGGCTGCGGAGATGTCAGCAGATGCTGCAAGAGATTGCCTGATTGATCGGAAGGAAAAACTCACAAAAATCCTCGCAGAGATGAACACGACGTTGGAAGATCTGATGAAGAGGGTTCAAGCGATCCAAACCGAGGCGAATAAACAGATACAGGCAAGACAGGCAGATCAGGCGTATATCTGATGTTCAATAAACTTAAGGAAAAACTGGGGGCGTTCAAGAAGACGATCGGTGAGACGATCGATCAGAAAGTCGGAATCGGCGAAAAAGCGAAAACGCTTGTTCTTGAACGGGAGCTTATCCTCGACGAAGGAGATCTTGAGAAATCGCTCGGAGATCTCGAGATCGCACTGCTTGAGAGCGATGTTGCGTTCCCGGTTGCCGAAAGCATCATCGATGCTATCAAACAGGAGTTGATCGGTGCCCACAAGAAGATCGGGGCAAATACCGGTGATATCGTTGAGACTGCGCTTAGAAACGCCCTGCTTTCTGTGATGTCAAAAGAGATGTTCGACTTTGACGAGTTCATCGCAAACGCGCCAAAGCCGGTAAACATCGTGTTCACAGGGGTTAACGGCACCGGAAAAACGACTACGATTGCAAAAATCGCATCAAGACTGAAGGAAAACGGGTATTCAGTTGTGGTTGCATCAGGAGATACATTCAGAGCTGGGGCGACCGAGCAGATAGAGAAACACGCAGAGCGAATCGGCGTAAAACTGATCAAACACCAGCATGGCGGCGATCCAGCCGCAGTGATCTACGATGCGATGCAACATGCCACAGCACAGCACCGTGACGTGGTGCTTGCAGACACCGCAGGAAGGATGCACACGAACATCAATCTGATGGATCAGCTCGGGAAGATCTGCCGTGTAACGCCCCCTGACCTCGTGATCTTCGTGGACGAGGCTGTTGCCGGCAACGACGCTGTGGAGCGGGCACGTGAGTTCAATGAGACCGTGCCGATATCGGGCAGCATCCTGACAAAGGTCGATATGGACTCAAGAGGTGGCGCAGCGATCTCGATTGCGCACGTCACCGGCAAGCCCGTGTTATTCCTGGGCACCGGGCAGAAGTACGGCGATCTCATGAAGTTTGATGCAGAGTGGTACGTGGATCAGTTGTTTTGAGTGATGGTGCAGGGATTTGCGGCTCTTTGCTTGTTTTTATTCCCGAAAATCCTCGGGAAACATCAATGACCGATCGCGCCGACCGCTGCCTGCATGATCATGAGTGCATCATGGGATGTGACTAGCCCATCAGCGTTTACGTCAGCCACGGGTTCGTATTCGCCGCGAACAGCAAGATCGAGCGCAATCACGGCGTCCGTGGTGGTAATCCAACCATCGCCATCAATATCGCCTTTTAGCGTTGTTTTGAACATGTAGAATGCATCTCCACCACAGAGCCATCGTTCTGATTTCGGAGCGCCCTGCCAGTAGTGGATGTGCCCATCAGCAAAACCCAGTCGGTTTCCAACATAATAACCTACCGGACAGGGAAGGTTTTTCAATTCTTCCCAACCGTTGCATGAAATGCTGTAGCGGTAGAAGCCATATCCCGGATCTTCGTCTACACTGCCACCACCGATGGCGAAAATGCAATCGCTGTATTTATCCATCCAGTTACCGATCCAGAGCAGGGAAGCGCCGTCCCCAACGCCATCGCTATCAGGTATATCGCTCATATCCTCCCAGATGTCCGTAGGAATGTGGTATCTGGCAAAATCGCCGTTTGGGGCTGTTTCATTGTATTCGCCGCTCAGTGCGTACATGTATTTTCCTCCCGTCCAGACCAATGATGCGCCATCATCCGTACCATTCCAATTTGGGTTAAAACTAAGCCTTATCCATGACTCATTGGAAGCGTTATAGCAAGCAAAAATCGTTCCGCGCTTATTACTGCCTATGATTGCATAAATACGACCATCATGTCCCGACCACGTTATAGCATCGCCAGCACCCTGTGGGTGTGGGGTGTCTGTCAGTTGTTCCCAATTGTTATCAGATATGCTGTACCGATAAAACAGTCTCCGACTGTCATCGCCATATCTGCCGCCAAACAGGGCGTATATGTGATCGTCATAGTCCCACGTCATAGCCGCGCCATTTCTAAATGCCCCGGTGGGGAGTCCTGATGTATTCATCATCTCCCAATTCTCCACGTCCGGATCATAACGCCAGAATCTTGGGTCAGAACTGGCATAAAGACAACGAGCAATATAAATGTTGGTTGCTGTGCTGACAACCGCTTCTCCATATCCGCCTGCGGTAGGCGCATCGGTTTTTATGACCCAATTCCCCTCCAAAACCGAATATGTTGTAGTACCATCGGTATCATCCCCGATAGCCAGTCCGGAGGATGTAACTGCCAAAAAGAGCAGACCAATAACTATTTTTATAATATTCATTCCCCCATACCTCACTCCGGAAAAGATGAAAGCCCCGCTTTTGGGTTGCTTTTGCGTTCCGGATTCTTTCCTCTTAGTGTGAACCATAATATACCTCTATACCTTGAATTCCCTTTTGATTACTAAATTGTAGTGTACACTACACGTTACTGAATTACTTCTTAAAAAGTTTCTGTTCCCATCGTGTGCACAACAGAATCGTATGCGCACATGACCGACCTACTAATCAGCGATGTAAAGAAAATAGAGATTTTGAATGCCTTATCGGATGGAAAAGTGCATACATATTATAATCTGTCGCGGACCGTTGGAACGAATTACGACACCGTGAAGAGGAATTGCAGATTTCTCGAGATTTTGGAGTATGTCGAGATAGCCAGAATGGATAAAGAAGATAGTGCATCCGGCGTAGCATCTTACAGAGTTCGAATCACACCGGACGGGGTGAAAGCGATAGATATCCTAAAAAAAGAACTCGTGTAGGCTTATCGGTAAAACGACTTGAAAATGAGCGGATGTACCCCGGACGCATATTCTTATTCTCGTGCCTGAGTTAATATTTTAAATCCGTAAATCCTCGATACAGTAGAAGGTGTTACCATCAACGTCCTATTACTCGCCTCACCCGATGTCCAGCACGACTTCGATTTCGTCGCACGAATCCCGAATCTCGGGATCACGTCCATCGCGGGAAACATCAATGACCTCTGCGATGTCAAGGTAGCCGACCTGAACGTCACAAAAGACCCCTCCGAGTTTGTGCGCAGAGCCATAGAGAAATACCGTATTGATCTCGTGGGTCTCAGCTGCATGAGCTTCCAGTATACCGGGATGCTTGAGATCGCGAAGATCGTCAAGGAGTATGACGGCGTGCAGGTGGTCTTTGGCGGCTACCACCCGACGCTTGAGTATAAGGAGATCTCAGAGAGTCCTGATCTCAAATACATCGATTTTATCATGCGCGGCGAAGGGGAGGGGACATTCAAGGAACTAGTCAGAGCCTTTCCGGATCGGAAATATGATGGCGTGCTTGGCTTGTCCTACAAAGAGGGTGGCGTCATGAAGCACAACCCGCCACGCCCGCTTCTTGATCTATCTGATATCCGGCTTCCTGATAGAGATGCAAGACTGCTTAAAAAAGGTTTTTACGGATTCTGCCACACCGTAGACGTGGTCGAGACGAGCAGGGGCTGCACACAGGGCTGCAAATTCTGCAGCATCGACCGTATGTACGGGCGGAGCTTCAGAACGTATGATATAGAGCGTGTGATTGCGGATATAGCGGACGCAAAGAAGCACGGCGCGCAGAACATCTTTTTCGTGGACGACAACATCACCCTGAACACAAAACGGATGAAACGTCTCTGCGAGGCGATCATCGAGGCAGGACTCGACGATATCTACTATCAGACCCAGGCGAGCACGAGCGGGATCGCAAAGAGCAAGGAGGTCATCGATCTGATAGCAAAAGCCGGATTTGACGGTGTTTTTCTGGGTATCGAGAACGCGCTCCCGAGAAACATCGAGTTCTTCGGCAAGACCGAAATGGCGACCGATTCTGAGACCGCTGTCAAATATCTACATGAGCACAACATCATCGTGTCAGGCGGGATCATCAGCGGGAATCCGGACGACACAAAAGAGGATATCCTGAGAAACTACGAACTCGCACGAAAACTGAAACTTGACGTCCCGATATTCTATATCATGACTCCATACCCAAAGACAGAGCTCCGAAAGGAGTTACTCGATATGGGAGTCGTCACGAACAAAGACGACTTCACAACTTATGACGGAATCTATGCCAACGTAAAAACAAACCACATGAGCACCGATGAGTTGCAATACCTGATCTGGAAGATGAATATCGATTATTACGATCTGAGCTGGTACCGCTCGAACAATATCATAAGAAGGTATCCGAAATGGTATCTGAAAAGAACGCTTGAACTGATCCCGAAGTATACGAAGAGGCGTTTACAGCTTCTTTTCGGGTTGAAGACAGAGCGGGATTTTTATGAAGAGGATATGAAGTCAGGGGTGCTGTGCAAGGGTGGGGTTTGAAACGAGCAGTCACAGCACAAACAACGCATAAGATCGCTTTACATCACGATTCCCGGGGTCACGACTGCAAGAATCGCCAGATAAAAGCCCCCGCACAGAACCATGATCGACCCATCCTGCCTCCCTGCGCACCCTGGCTGTTACCTCTTCAGAGACGCCGCCGGCAGCATCATCTACATAGGAAAGGCAAAGAACCTGAAAAAGCGCGTCTCCAGCTATTTCGGGAGACATGACCACGACCCAAAGACGGAAGTCCTTGTGCAGAGGGCAGCCTCTGTCGATTTCATCATCACAGATAACGAGCTTGAGGCGCTGATTCTTGAAAACACGCTCATCAAGAAGCATCAGCCGAGATACAACATCGATCTCAAGGATGCGAAGAGTTACGCATACATCCACGTTACCGACGATGAATTTCCACGAATCGGAATTACACGAAAGGCAGATGGTGATGGTACGTTCTTCGGACCGTTCGTCTCTGCAAGAGAGCGCGATTACATCCTTTTGGTGGTAAAGAGGACGTTTAAGTTGAGGTCATGCAAAAAGCTTCCGAAACGGGCGTGCCTGCGGTATCATCTTGGATACTGCAGCGCCCCATGCATCGGAGAGATCAGCAGCGAAGATTATCGCAGGCAGGTCGGCAGGGCTGAATCGGTGCTCCGCGGGAATACAGACGACCTGCTCAAGTCTTTATCGATAGAGATGGTGGAGCAGTCCGGAAATCAGGAATTTGAGCAGGCGATAGAACTGCGAGACCAGATCGCCGCAATCAAGCATCTCGCAGAGCGCCAGCGCATGGACCGGCAGAAGAGCTATGATGAGGACGTAATCAACTACGTGGAAAGCGACGGGCGGATATATCTCATGCTTTTCAATGTATACCGGGGAACACTTGCAGAAAAGCAGGAATTCGTCTTTGACGGGGGAGATGATGTGATCGACGAATTTCTTGCGCAGTACTACTCAGAACATGACCCACCGGTAGAGATAATCATTCCGCACCCGGTAAGCGATGTGCTCACTGAGTTTCTATCCCGGAAACGTGGAAGTCAGGTCAGAACCACGGTCCCACAGCGAGGGGCAAAGAAGAAGCTGCTCGACCTTGTCAAAAAAAACATCGAGATCACGTTCTTTGGCGGACAGCTCAAACTCGAGGGGCTAAAAAAGCTTCTCGGGCTTTCCGGTATCCCGGAGGTCATCGAATGCTTTGATATCTCCCACCTGTCAGGCACCTCGATGGTTGGTTCAATGGTGCAGTACAGGTCAGGAAAGCCGGATAAACAGAATTACAGGCGGTTCAAGATCCGGACGGTTGAGGCAATCGACGATTTCGCCGCCATTGCAGAGGTCATACGGAGACGGTACGTACGCCTGAAAAAAGAGAACGGAGAGTTTCCCGATTTGATCATCGTCGATGGAGGGAAGGGACAGCTCTCATCAGCCCGTGCAGAGCTTGAAAGGCTCGATCTCGATATTCCGATCATCTCAATTGCCAAACGGGAGGAAGAGATCTATATCCCGGCGCTCGCACGTCCCCTGCCGGTTGACCAAAAGGAGAAAGCATCACTCTTTGTACAGGAGATCCGGGACGAGGCGCACCGCTTTGCGATCGCGTATCACCGGCTGTTGCGGAAGAAACAGATGGTGTCGTGACCTATTGTTGCGACAACTTAATTTATAGACATGGTGCGTTATAGGTTGCGCGGATATGAGTGTCGAATTGGTTGTCAACGCTGCATTTCTCGTTTCTCACTTGGAGAGGGGGGTTTTCGGAACTACCGCCATGACAACAAGATTCATATATCATGAAATAACAGATGGGGCATGATGCCCACACAACAATTCCTACATCATCGAGAGTGCATGGTAAAGCAACCATGCTTTGCAGATGTTGTCTATCATGCTCGGTCAGGTTATAGATTTGGAAGTGGTGGGACATGATGATGCCGTCAGAACGCGTGGAATCGTATGCGCGGAATGATGAATCGCTATGTACAGGCTCCGTACTTAAGTCCGGGGTTTAGTGACTTCGGAGTCTATCACAAAGTCAATGATATGGGGGTCGGGTGTGAATCGGATGATCGAAAGGTTTTTGTGGGGTTGGTTGATACATTAATATATGATCGAAGAAGACGGTACCGTATTGGACATATATACTAACAATGCTCAACTCGCTGCGTCGGTTTATGAAATAGTAATATCTTTTGGATTAGGTACTTTACAAAGAGATGGTAAAGAGATAACCAAAGAAATCGTAAAGGTTAGAATGAGCCCACAACACGCGATGGCTTTGAGAATTTTATTAGATAAGTACTTAAAAGCTTATGGTGACACATTCAAAGAAATCTTGCTTCCAGACGATTTGTTGATGCGATTAAGTGGAGATACATTATCTGAAGAAACGGGTGGTGAATAATAGTATGGAAATGTTAGCCATTGCATCAACTCAATCGGGCGATTATTTAAAACCAACATCTAGTTCATTTATGGAATTTTTTATCAGTGGTCCCAAAATACTTTCGAGAATGGGAAAATGGTTGTATGGAAGCCATATCGACATCGAATACATAGTTAATAATCTGAATCCGCCACCATATTTTCGTTCCGATATGCAATTTAAAGTACAACAAGATATGGAAGATATATACGATGAATATGAAGAATCCATATCTATGATTATCGAGAACGATACTAACATAGTCAGTGGGACACTTGACGCGATAGAAGAATATAAAATGGGGCTTGGAAAAACTTTTGAAACTAAAGAGAACCTCTTAAACCATCTTCAAAACTTGTAAGGAGGTCTTATGGGGTTTATTTTCCATACAGAACCCACATTCGATAAAAGCTTTAAGAAACTGACAAAGAAAGACAATGCTTTGGGAGAAAGAGCACTCAAGAAGATTGATGAGATATGCACAAATCCAGAAATAGGAAAACCTCTTAGCAATGAATTAAAAGGTAAACGAAGGGTTCAAATAGGTCATTATGTTATTATTTATACAATTTTCGAGAATGATATTGTGTTTTTGAACTTTGCTCACCACGATTTTGCATATAAATAAATGTTGCTTACCTATTATTCCCCCGCACCGTCCGTGCTTGCACAAACACGCGACCCCCTTGGTCAGAGATGCCCCGCAATTTATTGCGGGGTACGTGACTTCGAAGACTGGCACGATGCTTCCGCGTATGTTGGGGGTCGGGTGTTAATCTGGTGGAGTCAGAAGGGTTTGTGGGGTGGGTCGGACATGGAATAGTATCAGTTATTTTCTTCGTTCCTGGTCCTCTAAACAGACTATCTCTTACTCCATTGCACATTCTTCTAAAAAATCCAGAGTCATGTTTATTCTATCAGATGCGATGTTATTTAGTCGTTTACTTCCAAATAAATTGTATCCACTATCATGACTATAATATACAATTACATTACACAACTCTTCTTGCGCCATTTCAACCGCGGAAGTAAAATCTTCATCCCCAGTTATTAATATAAAAACATCACTCACTCGTTTTCGCGCCATTTTTACCAAATCTAATGCGATGGCTACATCAACCCCTTTTTGTTTAAATGTTCTATAAGATTCGCCACACTTTGGGCATTTCACATGATTACTTTTAACTCGTCCAACTCCAACGAATTCATGATTTTGAATTCTGTTGATGGCATATTGGAATTTTTGTGCAGATTGGTATCTTCTTTGTTCTTCAGGGGTTGGATTATTGCTTTGATAGGGGTTAGCATGGTAAAATTTTGTTCTTATATGATCCATTCCTTCACATACTTTTAAAGATAATTTTTCAACATCTATCGAATTGCTTCGCTTATCTTGAAGATAATATTTTAAATGATCAAAATAGCCGCCATCGATTAATACAACTGCTTTTCTATTTGCCATAGAACCTCAAATGATGATAACCACCGTTTTTACTCTTTTTAGAAAAACGGTGGGTAATATACAATCCCCCGTTGGTTATCAACGGTGGGTAATATACATATAATACACATGCGCATATGTAGTACATAAATGTTGCTGTTGATGGTAATAATGGAGATGGCGATGGTGAGGTTGTGATTTAGAAAGCGTGGAGACACTCTCCGATACACAGATCAGTTTTGGATTACACGAACCTCATCAATCAGTTCTATTGACTACATCTTGCAAGATCGTCGTCGCATCCACTCGCGCTTGCACTAACACCACATCAACACGCGACCCCCCTCATGATGCCCCGCAATTTATTCCGGGGTCGTTGACTTTCTGTTAGTTAACTCTTTATCAGTAAGTTTCATTCTTCTTATAAAATATATTTAGTTTTATTGGATTATGAGATTGTCTAAAAATTAAGTTGTTGAGACAATATGTCCCTCCCCTCATGAAAGGTGTTACTCATAACTCTAAAAATTCCCCTGCAGTAAGCTTCACTTTCCCCAATTATCGCCCTCAATGTCCCGTCTGGAATATCTGCCCCATGGACCAAGGTGAACTGTCAGGTAACCACCCGGTCAAAAATCGCGCCCGCTACCACATCTTTCGTGCCGCGGACATGGCAAATCTCGTTATTTTTGCTGATGATCCATACCTCCCCTTCATCGCCGCCCATATTCTCCACGTTATTTGCAACAATCGTAGCAAGCCCGTATCGATCCATCGCCTCCTTCGCACGCAAGGTCAGCGCGTCGCCCCCGTCAGTCTCCAGCTTGAACCCGACGACCACAAGATCGGGGTGCCTGTCTCGCACCGCCTCAAGTAACTTTTCTGTCGGGCGCAGGGTAAGCGTCAGTTGACTGCCGGATCGTATCTTACCCGCAGACGGATCGAGCGTGTAATCCGAGATTGCAGCAGCACTGATCAGCAGATCGTACTTCTCATCATACATTCCATGCCCTCCCTTAATCCCGAGTTCGCCAAGCACAGCTTCGGTCATCTCCCTGGCAGTCTCTACATAGATCTCGCTGATGCCAGAAAAACCGACATTCCCACGATGCACGAGCGTCACATCTGCGCCGCGCCTGAAAGCCTCGTGGGCAAGCGCAATCCCCATTCTTCCTGATGCCCGGCTCGTAATCATGCGCACAGGATCGATCGGCTCTGCGGTCGCCCCGCCCGTGATCAGCACCCTTCTTCCGGCAAGCGATACGTCGCCAAGCGCCCGTTCCACCCACCGCACAATATCCCGGGTCTCTGCAATCTTTGCTTTCCCTTCCTCGATCACGGGACCCGTGACCACGACTCCATGACTCCTCAGCACGTCGATGTTCCCGCGCACGAGCGGGCTATACATGCTCCCGTGCATGGCAGGTGCAATTACGACCGGAACCCCTGCGCCAATCGCTGTTGTCGCGAAGATCGAGACGAGCGTATCAGGGATGGCGTGTGCGATCTTCCCGATGGTGCTTGCAGTGCACGGCGCAATCAGCAGCAGATCAGCAGCGCTGCCACTGCTGTTGCCGCCACCATCAACACCACTGCCACCACAGTACTCCACCCACGAGACCTTGCCGGTCCACTGCGTGATCGGGCGCCGCCCTGTTGCGCATTCGATCGCATCCGGGTGGATGATCCGCTGCGCAGATTCGGTCATCACTGCCTGCACCACAGCGCCGCGGCGGATCAGTTCATGTGCCAGTTCAATCGTCCGCACAGCCGCGATGCTGCCTGTGATGCCGAGCACAATCGTCCTGCCTGCAAGCGTTTCAGGCAGAGCGCCGTCACACGTCGTTCTTTCTATCGGTTCAGCTTGTTCGGTCTGTTTCATAAACAACATTCAGGTATTACTGCTATCGTAATTAATCATTCTTACGGCGGTTTTGGGGATGCTATATGAATATGGAAATCCCAAAAAATTAATATACCAACCATAGTTTATTTCAGTAGATAGTATATAAAAATCTGGTTAAAATCACGAGTGACACAATCGTGCCGAGCAAAATTCATACTCGCCAGTTGGTGAAAATCCAACCTGAGGAAAGGCTATCTGGAAAGGCTCAGCACATCGCGTACAGTTGTGAAATTTCAAGCGTAAAAAACATAGCGCATCCGATAATGCGTTATGGCAAAACCAAACGAAACATATACCGAAGAGGAACCGGAGCGCAATCATATGCAGTCAATCGATATCAGAGAGGCGAACGACCCTCCGAAATCTGCAAAAGTCTTGGTAGGTCAAGATCGTGGTTGCAAAAATGGGTTGGGAGATACAACAGCCTCGTGCGACAAGAAGCTACATCACAAATTGCCATTGCGGCTACCCCTTCCATTCGGGGCAATCCTACTGCGGAATGCGCGGATGGTAACGCCCGCGTAGTGAGCCCGCAGGACAACGTGGAACAATCTGAAAGCCTAATTCGG
>DAOWIV010000151.1 GCA_030640725.1 Methanosarcinales archaeon
CGATAGGGGGTGGAAGTGGGCAAGAAGCAGTCTGCTGCAACTGATTTTCTACTACAGTGCCATCAAAAATTAGCGATCAGCCGTGGGAAAGGCGGGTTGAAAGCCCTCCGAAAAGTCCCTGCAATAATTCTCTTCGATACGGGCAACCGCAGATGCGCGAGGGTACGCGGATGTCCCGGTTAACCCTGCACGATCACACCGACACCCCAGAGTCCACCAACCCATTAACTTTAAATGAGTTTACACTATATGTATCATGGCGTATGATCCATACGCTACAGGGAGTTGATCGGCAAGGTTGGGTCAAGTTGGTAGTAAGTTTTAAATGCACCTTGAACATGCATGAATACATTTACCAATGGTGATGAAATGAAAAGGCAGCAGACAAACAGACCCCGACCAATGGGAGTCCGGGGCGCGCTGGACAGGGGCGGTAACGGGCTTGACTCACATATTGCAACGCATCATGGTGATGTGATGGCGGTTGCGACCGATGGCGTCGTGACGGTTCCGCCAACCACACCGATCATGACTACGGTCAGAACGATGCTTGAACACGGGTTCAGGAGAATTCCTATCGCTGATGCGGGCACACAGCAGTTGAAAGGTATCATCGTATGCAAGGACATCGTTGATTTTCTGTGCGGCGGACCACGGCACTCACTTGTCACCAACCGGTTTGGTGGCAATCTACTCGCCGCGGTCAACGAGGAGGTCCGTGCGATCATGAAGACCGAGGTTCCGCGGCTGGATACGAACGCATCGATCATCGATGCGCTGAAGTTGATGCATGATGAGTCGGTCGGGTGTCTGCCGATCATCGATGAGGATAAACGTGTATCTGCGATCGTGACCGAACAGGATTTCATGCGCCTGATTGCAGACGTCAAGGTTGGTGTCGCTATACGCGAGTACATGTCTACAAATGTGACAACCGTCGAACCGGACGTAGAGATCGGGGTTGTGGGCAAACTGATGGTCGATAACAAGTTCAGACGTCTCCCTGTTGTCAAGAACGGGATATTGCTTGGGATTGCCACCGCTTTTGATATGCTGCGTTTTCTTGGCAGTGGCGAAGCACTTAAGAAGGGTGCAAACGGCATAGAAGATGCACTGGTGACACCTGTCAAATCGTTAATCATGCGGGATGTTGTCTGGACGACATCGGATTGCGATCTTGGCAAGGTTGCCGGTATGATGGATGCAAACAACGTGGGTTCGATCCCGATCATCGATCAAGGTGTTCTCACAGGAATAGTAACTGAAAGAGACATTGTCCGGGCGCTAGCTACACTGAAGCAATAGACAATGAAATGACGTAATAACAACATGACAGAGATGCGGGTTAGGGATATAATGAGCACTCGGGTGTACGCGGTTACACCAGGGGAGCCGCTTTCGCGGGCACGTAACCTGATGCTTCGCCACAAGATCAGCCGGTTACTGGTGCTGATGCATGACGAGCCTGTCGGCATGCTCACCAAAGCCGATATCACATGCAGGCTTAATCAGGCAGAGCCGCAGTGGCGGAGGCGCCCGATCGACCAGATTCCAGTCCAGCTGGTCATGACAAAGTCTTTGATCGGCATATACCCTGATGCCACACTGCCACAAGCATGTGAACTGCTGCTTGAGAACGATATCGGTGGGCTTGTCGTACGTGATGAGAATCTGCACGGGATCATCACCAAGTGGGACATGATCCTATACCTCTCAAAGCAGTCAGCAGAGATACGCGCATGTGACGTCATGTCTGATTTTATTGCAGTCGTGCACCGCCAGCATTCGGTTGGGCACGTCATACATACGATGGATGCCGAGGATGTGGACCGGGTTGTTGTTCTTGAATACGGTGGAAAGCCGATCGGCATGATCACAAATTCCAATCTGGCGTTTGGGTGTGCGTCTGACCCCCGCGGCAGAGACAAGAAGTTTCTTGAAGTTCCGGTCGTTGCAGAGGACATTATGTCCACACCACTGATAACGATACCTCAGGATGGTTTTGCAACCGATTCGGCGCGGACAATGGTCGAGGAACTTATTAACAGCATCATCGTTCTTGATGCTGAATCTGATGTTGTTGGAGTCCTGGATCAGGAGAGTATACTCCGGGCGATCATTATGATGGGAGAATAATTATGAATGTATCTGAAATTATGGTAAAGCCAGTGCGTATCGAGAAATCAGAGAATCTGTCTCATGCAATGGACCTTATGAGCAAGCACGACACCAGACGGTTACTGGTCACAAACAAGGGCAAACTCATGGGTGTGCTAACTATGCGAAACATTGCACGCGCACTTGGCACGAGCAGAAAACCGGGTATGCCGGCATCATCGCTGCATGTCGCAACAGCGGTCGGCGATGCATACACCACAGTTCCGCCTGAGATGGGAGTGAACGATGCCATATCAATTTTACAGCAACAGCGAGGCATACTTTTTGTGATGGATGGTGATGAGATTCTTGGCTGGGTCACGCCTGAAGAGATCCTGAAGACCTGTGGTATTGACGGGTTTGCTGCCGAATTCATGAACACACCGATCACTGCCGCACCGGGCGATCGTGTTGTTCATGTGCGAAGGGTAATGATGGACAGGAATATCGGGCGGCTTCCTGTGGTCGATGAGTATCAGGTGGTAGGGATCATCACCGAGAAGGATATAGCAAGGGCGATGCGGGCGATCCGCGACATGGTTACTGCGAACCAGCAGGATAGTCGGGTCAAGAACATGCTGACGGCTGATGTTATGAGTCGCGGTGTCAAAACCGTGTACACCAACGCCCCAGTATCAGAGGTTGTGGATATCGCGCTCAAGTATGGATACGGCGGGGTCCCTGTGCTTAATCTTGAAGAGGATCTGGTTGGATTCATCACCCGCCGGGATCTTATTGCAAGGATGTGAGCCGGCTTTTCGGGTTTTTCGGTCCGGGACACAGGGACTGGTAACAGGTGTCACCAAAACCGGAAAATCCCCTGACATTTGACTCTGGTGGTTTTTGGGCGTACTATTGCACCAGTATGTCGCCACTGCCGGTTATCGCAATCTCGAAATCGACCACCACCACCCTGTGCCGTATCCGGCGTCCTGCAAGTTCCCTGATTCTTGATGCGAGTGCGATGCCATCGTAACGTACATGCACATCCTCATCCGAGGCATCAGCCTTCGAATAGACCATTCCGACCAGATCATTAAGACCGGTGCCCTCTGCAACTTTGAACCAGACCGGTGCGCCAAGCATCCTGACAAATTTCAGGGTGTTTTCAGCCTGCTCGATATTCTTGCGTGCTGTTTTTTCGATGGCAGAGATGTTCTGTTTCGTCGTGCCCAGTTCGGCAGCGATCTCCTCCTGAGAGCAGCCATCGTTCCGCAGTCTCAGTACCTGCATTTGCCGCTCTGTGAGTGCTGTGTTGCTTGCTGCCATTGATTGTCTCTGCACTGACATGACATATCAAGGTATGGATACATGAGGTCGGACAAAACATCCGGGTGACCTGACAGTTTCCAAAACCGGGTGATCAGAGCTTGTGGCTACGCCTAAAATCAGTTCATATCGTCCGGAAAAATAAGAAGTCTATTAATCCGGAAGCAATTTAGTCAGATCGTCATAAAAATTGAGCACCAACTCAGTTACCGGATTTTCGCCATTCAGCGTAAACGTGCGAATCTGTTTTCCAACCTTCTTTTCGTTGATGATCCCGATTGCGAGCAACGGTTCAATTACCCTCGAAACACTCGAATGTGAGAGCCCGGTCTCCTCCGCGATCCCTGATAGATATGTAAATGTGCCCCGGTTCTTCATCAGATTCTCAAGAACGATCATCTGCGCCGTCCTTCCAAACGTTTTTTCGAGTGCGCTCATGTGTTTATCTGTGCGCCCATTATTTATAAGATTACCCGTTTTTAAATTTGATGGGGCTGTTGTACGTCGGATTTTTTGATCAATCGACCGATAGGGTGCCGCGGTCAGATGGCAGTAAACGATGGTGGGGCGGAAGCGTAGAAGTGTGGAAGGGCATGTTAATAAGCACTGTTACACCCATGAATTATCATCGATGGCGCGAAGGAACCGGAAGAAACTGATCAGGGATATTGCACAGCAGCAGATAATACGGCTGTTTGAGCTTGCGGATGTGATATCGAAAACGCGTCCCGAATTGAGCGACCGTTACATACATCTGGCAAAACAGATCGGGATGCGGCACAGGGTGCGAATCCCCTCGTATCTGAAGCGCAGGATGTGCAAGCATTGCGGAAAATATCTTGTTCCGGGCAGAACGTGCCGGGTAAGGGTTAATGGCGCCCGCGTCGTCGTCACGTGTTATGCATGTGGCAAACAGATTAGATATCCCTACAAAACACAGGGGAATCAGTGATTATGGCAAAAAACATTATCCCACTATCGACGGTCGACTGGTACGGGCGAGCCGTGACCGTTGTTTTCATGATGGGCTGTCCGTTCCGCTGCCCGTACTGCCAGAACCATGCGCTCTTGGAGATGGGAAAACTGACTGCGGAGCCGGCTGATGTCGGAGAGATCGAATCAGAGATTAAAAAGAACTCCCTCCTCGTAAGCGGCGTCGTTTTCACCGGAGGCGAGGCGTTTCATCAATTTGATGCACTCCAGCATCTCGCGGAGTTCACTCACAAACAGGGGCTGCTGACAGGCGTTGAAACGAACGGATACTACACCAACCGGATCAGGCAGATGATCGAGGCGCACCTTGTTGACCTGATATGCATGGACGTGAAGGCACCGCTGGAACGGGATGCGTACCTGCATATCTGCGGCATCGATGCGGCAGACCATGTCGCGGATTCGTTGAGACTCTGCGACCTGTGCAAGGAACGTGGGATCGATTTTGAGGTACGAACAACGGTATTTCCGGATCTCACCGGATCGCCCGGCGAGATACAATCAATCGCCACGCAGGTCAGGGAGCTTGCCGGCGATGTGCGGTATATCCTTCAGCAAGGCATACCGGAGCACGCATGGAAGAAGCTGTCTCCGCGGTCGTTTACGCGGGACGAGTTGATGGCGCTTGCAAGAAACGCAAAGCCAGTCCTGTCGGACGTCAGGATCAGGACAAAGGAGTATGGTGAGGAGCGCGTGGAGTAGGGGTTAAACAGCAGCGGCAGTCGGCACTGTCTAATTATACTTCATACCACAGGAAATTGACGCGGGGGTTCTCGGATGGTTTTGATTGCCTGCATGTGACGGCGGGCTTGTGCGCCAACCCCCCGTCCATCACAACACCTTTCGATTAATCGAAATATTAGTACTATTACTTACACTCGTAACATCAGATAGGTCGACTAATCGACCAGCCCGAACAAAAGGTGGTAACAGACATGAACAACAAAAATCCCCACAACCACATCGAACCGCGGCTGGACGAACCAACAGCTGTGGACATCACAAACGTCGAAAAGAGCTACTATATCGGCAAGATGGAAGTGCCAATACGGCGCGGCATCGATCTCGCCATCCAGCGCGGCGAGTTCCTTGCGATCATGGGACCATCCGGCTCAGGCAAGAGCACGCTCATGAACTGATCGGATGTCTCGACCTCCCAACCGGAGGAGAGATCCACGTATCAGGAAAGGACGTGAGCAAACTCTCCGAAGCCGAACTTGCGCATCTCAGGGGACAAGAGATC
>DAOWIV010000237.1 GCA_030640725.1 Methanosarcinales archaeon
CCGAATTAGGCTTTCAGATTGTTCCACGTTGTCCTGCGGGCTCACTACGCGGGCGTTACCATCCGCGCATTCCGCAGTAGGATTGCCCCGAATGGAAGGGGTAGCCGCAATGGCAATTTGTGATGTAGCTTCTTGTCGCACATGTCTATGATATCTGCATCCCCGTTTGTCGGGAAATTCAGGTACTGGGTGCTGACCCTCAACCGTTCACTCTCCAAAAGTAGCCAGTTTCCAGCCCGCCACGCTGATTACAAGGGTGAAAACGAGAAGTGAGATCACGGATCCAAGCGCAATGACCCCTGCACGGTCAAACATAACACACATCAGGACAAGGAGGAGCACTGAACCGATCGATGCCGCGATTTCGAAGGTTGGTTTATTCATTACGGGTGCATCAGCAGTAGCGGTTAAAAAGATTTGTTTTGGCGTTGCGGTGCGAGAGTGCAAATCGGTACTGTCCACTATACAGTTGATGGACATACTGAACCTCAACGATTCAGTCCACGTACGGATAATATCTCCCGATATAAACCGTATCGATGTTCGTATCATCCATTTCATCAAATACAACTGATCGGATCTTGCCAACTACGTGTCAGGACACTACCGAGATCCAGGACACTGCCGGAACTTGCCATGAAACACTTCCCCGTGCAACCGCAAAGGTATTGAAGCGCCAGATCAAACCATAAAATAATATGGCAAGAATGGATTCAAGACTCTACACAATCGGAACGCCACCGCCAAAGCGGAATGTCAGCATCCGAACAAGCAGTACCGAACTGCAACACCTCTTCATCGCATGGATTGCTATATCATGTGCGTTTGCGTTTGTACTATCAGGCAGTGCGCGATCCAACCCATTCGGCGGGACTGCAATCCTCTACTTCCTCGTATCTCTCTTCACAGTTGGGATTGGATTCATATTGCATGAACTTGCACACAAGGTCGTTGCGCAGCGCTACAACCTCTGGGCTGAGTTTCGAATGAGTTCCACGTTTCTGATGCTTGCGGTCGGGCTGGCATATCTGTGGGGTGTGCTGCTTGCGGCGCCCGGTGCCGTGTACATATCCGGACCCTATATCACCAGCAAGCAGAACGGACATATCGCCGCTGCAGGTCCGCTCATGAACGTTATTCTGGCGACGATTTTTCTGCTGATCTCCACGCAAAGTGTCTTTCTCGAAGAATTCGGAGTGTATGGGAGGCTCACCATATTTCTTGGCGTGCGGATTAACCTCTGGCTTGCAGCGTTCAACATGCTCCCGCTGAGTGTTCTTGACGGCAGGAAAGTGTTTGCATGGAGCAAGCCCGCGTTTGCTGGGGTGTTTCTCCTGATTATTCTGATGTGGCTCGGTGCCGACGCTGTATTATAGTACCGGCTTGAATCGATGCTCTATATGGGTAACAATCTCGTGCAAGATCAGCCCGGTAAACATGCTGAATACGCCAATGACGATGCACAGCATCGATACAAGTGCAGTCCCGATCGCAACACCTCCGCTGGTATTGACGATGTAAAGCACTTTTGCGCCAATCACCAGCCCGGTGATGGTTAACACCAGCCCCGCGGCTCCAAAGAAGAAGAGCGGTCTCCCCTCCGAGATCCATAAAACGATCGTTCCGAGATTGCCAAATCCGTGCCTCCACGGGTTCAGTGTTGATCCGTTCTCGATGTGAATCTCGATCATCGGCACTTCTATCGACTTTAATCCGTGCGCCTCTGCCAGACGTAGCATCTCAGCTTCCACCGTAAACCCCTTGCCCTTCAGTAGCTAACACATCTACACAAAACACCCCACGAAAAATAATCCAGCATCAAATATAAAAATCAACCCCCGGTTACAGCCACCACACCGCCACAGTAAATAGACATTTCGCGAAGTTTCAAACAAATATCAGAGTATTCCACCTGAAAATATCTGTAATATCATATCAAATACGAGAGATCACACTCATCCAGCCTGCGAAACTTCCTCCTTTTCTCAAATCACCCGTAATGCCAGAGCTTATACGAACGCCGGGATCTTCCACGCAATCGTTGAACGGTTGGAGCAGATTCCGGATGAAAACTACAAACGTTTCGAGAGTGGCACGTCTGATGTGATTGGAGATGCTCCTGAGACCATTCAGGAAGAGTCCTGTCATACGCGTTTTTCCTTTTGGGGGACTACGGACATCGCCTATTCCCTCTCGTTTTTCGCCTTCAAGCACACACAGGGTGTAAGCGAAAGCGATCGGAATCAAGAGCATCTCGATCCTATTTGGATCGGTTACTCTGGTTTTTTCGAGCTCGAATGCATTGCTTTTCCAGTCTTTATGCATTGCCTCAATGCCAAAGCGCTGACCATATAATTCATCAGCTCTATTGGGGTTCTTAAGTGTCGTTGCCACAACCATCGCTTCTTCATATCCTTTATCCCATTTCAGCAGGATATTCATCGCAAAATTGCTGTTTCGAGTCACAATCTGATTGTAAAGAACCCAGGCGTTGAGCTTTTAGCCATTTCCGCAAGCAGCGTGGCGATTTTTACCTCTGGCATCTCATCATCCATCCCTTTCAGGTACATGCTTGCTTTCATCCGCAGTGTCGCACCTACCCCGCAGGTGCTTTTGAGCCATTCAGCCAATTTCGGGCTTGCAAATTCCCTGTCAGCAACAACATGGATTGGTAATGCCCTGCCCTGCTGGCAGTGGCATCGATGGATCGCTCTTGGCGATCCATTATGCCAGAAAGCCACTCCATCTGCTGCAATCCTTTGATAACTGGTGTTAGGACCTCTTTCCAGTCTTTAAAGGAACTGTTTCCCTTTCGATCGAATACTTTCCAGTATACCGGGATAGCGCGCCCTTTGTAGCATATCGCCACGGTCAGGATGTTTATGTAAATCTTTTCGCTTTTCCCAGTCTGTGCGATCCATTACCAGTACAATTTCAGGAAGATTTGACAGACGCGGGCGCATGAGACGAATCAGCGGCAGAACTGTTATTGTCGGTGATATCCCAATGCTCAACAAAAACCTACGAATACGCTGCATACAGCCCATAACGTTCGCAGCACTGTTGATCTCTAATCATTCGCCAAAGTACTCGAAATGTGTGCCTTGTTGTTCTCAGAGCAGTGCAGACGATTCCACGATGCAAGCATCGTTCTCAACGGCTTTGATAGATTCAGATCTATCTCTACAAATAGTTGCAATATGGTTTCTTGGAGATTGGTGTATGTTTGCATTTGATTACCACCATTAAACTATTTGGTGGTATTTTAAAAACGTTAGCTACTGAAGTCGCTTCTCAAGGATTGTATCAAGCCTCTCTTCACCTGCAATCCCGTCCAGAGCATCCGTAATCTCCCTCATCTCCCGGATGCCAAAACCGAGGTTGAAAAGACGCTTCAGTTGGATGCCCCGCTGTATCTGCTGGCACGAGTACTGCCTGCAACCTGTAATCTCACTTATAGACACGGCGCCAGATATCGTGATTGTCTTTATCCCCCAACCTCTGCAAAACCCTTTTATAATCCCCCTACCAAATAATTGACTGACAGTCAGTCAGTACCACAAGACCTGTGAGGCAGACAACATGACCCGCACAGTAAAAGATCCCGAAACACGGCGCAACGAACTGATCGACACCGCAGAGGAACTCTTTCTGGAAAACGGCTACGAAGAGACCACAGTGTCTGATATCGTAAGAAAGGTCGGTGTGGCGCAGGGCACGTTCTACCACTACTTCAAATCGAAGGACGAGGTACTAAACGCAATAACTGACAGGTGGATCGAGGAGATACGTGCTGGAATGGAGGACATAGCCTCCAGGGGCGATTCAGACGTTATCGAGAAGATCCTCGGGTTTTTCGGCTTCTTTAACAACCTTGGCAGATCCAGGCAGAGACTTGTCGAATATATCCATGAAGAGCGAAATGCGCATCTGCATATCAAGTTTGAAAAAAGAGTTCCACAGATCATAATCCCTGTATTCAGCCGGATGATCGAAGAGGGGGTAGAAGAGGGCTTCTTCAATGTCAGGCATCCGGAGATGGCGGCACTGTCCATCATGAAGACTGCTGGTGCAGTCTCCCACATTCATGAGACATACCGTCTCGAAGAGAAGACAGAGAGGATGAAAGAGCTAACAGACGCCACATTCGACTTCATCGAGAGGATACTCGGGGCAAAGCCCGGGATTTTCATGGAATACGCATCAAAGATGGGGGAATATCTATGAACAGACAGAAACTCGTCACAATAGCGCTCCCGGTAATCTTGATCCTCATTGCAGCCCAGGTAGCCAGCGCAGAGGATATCAGCATCATCGATCTATATTCAAGCATCGATTCGGCTGATGTCACGCTCCACTCAGGAGCGCAGCACACAAACATAACGGTCGATGCGGAACTGATGCTTGAGGAGGAATTGCTGAGAAGAGAGCAATTCAAGATCGATAAGACTCTTCCCGATACGGATATAACAAAAGTGGTATCATGGGACCTCAAAAGTCTGGAAGACGGTTTCTACATCACTAGAGTGACCCTTTCTATGGACGGCTCGGTGCTGGAGACGCGATACCGCAACTTCTCTTATGGCACACCTGCGCTTCCCAGGGTATACATCGAGGACATCATCCCTGATTCCCGCGGCGTAAGCGTCATCATCTCGTCGTACAGAACC
>DAOWIV010000216.1 GCA_030640725.1 Methanosarcinales archaeon
ACTGCTTTTGCAGTGCCTATCAGCGGAGGCAATGCTCAGCCGAGGATATTTCAAAGCATTCTGCAATATCGCGTGGGTGGGATTGCAGAGCGCGGTTGTATAGTGGTGAGTGGGTCGGTCGAGTAATATTGTCCCAAAGCCACCCGAATCGAAAGATTGATAACCCCCCACCCTGATTACACACTGGTCTGGTGCTAGCATGAAGGAAGCCATGTTCTATGAGAAACTCGCCGATAACCGGGTTAAATGCCATCTATGCAACCATTTATGCGTAATCGGCGAGAACAAGCGCGGTATATGCGCAGTCAGGGAGAACCGGGATGGCACGCTCTACAGCCTCGTGTACGGCAAGCTTGTTGCAAGCGGCGTCGATCCAATCGAGAAGAAGCCTCTTTTCAATTTTCTCCCGGGCACAAGGTCGTTTTCGATAGCAACTGCCGGATGCAATTTCAGATGTCGATGGTGCCAGAACTGGCATATCAGCCAGTTAAAGAGTGACCGGATGATACCGGGCGAGGACACGACACCTGAGGCTGTGGTGGATATGGCAACCGAATATGGTTGCAAGACCATCGCCTACACATACACCGAACCAACCATATTCATTGAGTTTGCGCTCGATGTGATGAAACTTGCGCACAGGGCAGGGATCAAGAACGTGTTCGTTACGAACGGATACATAAGCAGCGAAGTTTTACGCGAGATCGCACCATACCTTGATGCCGGCAACGTTGATCTCAAGGCGTTTAGCGACGAGACCTACAGAAAGATGTGCGGAGCTAAGCTTGCACCCGTCCTTGATACCATCAGGCTATATAAGGAACTCGGCATCTGGCTCGAGGTGACCACGCTGGTGGTATCGACCGTCAACGACACCGAAGAGGAGCTTCGAGAGATCGCAAAGTTCATCGCAGACATCGGCGTCGAGATTCCATGGCATATCTCCAGGTTCCATCCGCAGTACATGTTTCCTGATGCGCCGCCGACTAGAATTGAAATTCTCCACAGGGCAAGAGAGATCGGCATCGAAGAGGGGCTAAGATATGTGTATGAAGGAAACATTCCCGGCACAGGAAACGAAAATACATACTGCTACAGGTGCAACAAGCTTCTGATCAAGCGGCTCGGGTTTGATGTTGTTGAGAACCGGATCGAGAACGGTAAGTGTTATAACTGCGGTGCGGAGATCGACGGGTTGTTATAGCATCGCAGATTGTTTTTGTAGCCGCCCTTTTCTATTCAGGGCGATCATGTTACCCCTGACGTCAGTGTTAGATTCATTCGTCCAGTGGGGGTACTCTGTTCGGAACTTGAGGTGTCCCGAAGAGACTGGCAGAACAGAAACATTTAAGTTAAGACAACCAATACTGAGATTGGAGAGATGATCGAACCAACCTCTGAAATCGAAACCTGCTACGAGGCAGGGGCAGGATGGGAATGTCTTGCGCACTCGCTCGACCAGAGCCACCTTGCCACCGTGGGTTTCCAGGGGAGGGGATCCCGAGTGAAACACGGATTTGCGTTACCAATGGGGCAATTCCTCCTATGTAATTCCTCCGATCATAATGAACCGTGTTTCACTCGATTTCATTTCATGCCCCAAGAACACAAAATGTTTTTATACTTCACACCACCACAAAATGAGCTTTTTTAAAGTCCTGAAACCGTCGTGTTGGTAAATATCTGAGTTCTTGTTTGCAGGCGGCTATTAGTTTGCTTCGCCAATAAAAACACTGAAAAAGTAAAATCAGTGTAAATCAGTGTTAATCTGTGTCTAAAAACCTTTATTAGACACAGATTTACACAGATGAATACAGATTAAGGTTTTTTTTGTATAACCGAGGATTTGTCTAAAGACTCCATACGACACCTGACCATGCATAAAAATCGCAGTTTGTGCCGTGTGCCCGAGTATAACGTCGCCTAACACTGTTTGGGTCGGATCCGGGATTGCAATCAACGTAATAGTGATCGGGGTGCGGGATGGCTGATTCAAATGCGGTGGCGATGGAACTGGGGGATAGCCTGTGATTATGCAACCGATGTGGTCCGGTCTGCAATTTCTATGGCATTGCAGGGCAACGTCCTTGTTCTGGCATCGGGCAGCGTGACAACACCGATTTGGCACATATAATGCGGTATGAGCCGCTATACTGATCGCTTCGGTTGCAGCGGCATTGATGTGCTTTGCGACACTCACTGAGGTCCCGATCATCGACTCGCTCACCCGGCTCGGGATGGGTGAGGGACCTGTGCTTGCGATGCTTCTGGCAGGACCTGCACTCTCGCTTCCGAACATGATCGTGATCGAGAGGGTGATGGGTTTTCAGAAGGCGACGGTTTATATCACACTCACGGTAATCCTTGCTACCATGGCTGGATTCGTGATTGGAAATACTATATGGAGATAAGAATATGGATATAATTGTAAAGGTATTTGGATCGGAACCCCCTTGCGCCAAATGTAAGGTGGCTTATGACACCGCAAAGAAGGTTTCAGAGAGAATCGGTGGGGGCGTCGCTGTTGAAAAGCACAGCGCTCTCAGTGAAGAAGACGATAAGTACGGGATCATGATGACCCCGACCGTTGTCGTCGATGGTGAGGTCGTGGTCGTCGGCAAGGTGCCAACTGAAAAGAGACTGGAAGAGATCATCAGATCAAAGGTGTAAAGACGTAGGAGAGCAATGACCCCAGTTTATTCAGGGGTAGCACAACCAGGACTGCATGGGGCATATCCGGGCTAAACCATCATGTTTGGGAATCCCTCATTCTTTATGTACCACGACACCGATAATAGTGATAGTAGATGGTGCGAGCCGGCAATGGTATGTGCGGATAACCGAATGATATAAAATGAGGGGAGTAATATTAGGGAATAACGCCAGAGTGCTGGAACATCAGGTGGCTGCATGGATTTCGCAGGGATCAGAACCAGCCTGATGACCATCGCAATCACACAAAGACCGCTAAAACGGAGGGAAAGATAACATGAAATCGCATATCGTAAAGGACATGGCTCTCGCAGAAGAGGGCGCACGCAGGATCGAGTGGGCACGCAGGCACATGCCCGTGCTCCGGATCATCGGGGAACGCTTTGCAAAGGAGCGCCCGCTTGAGGGTGTAAACGTCGTCGCATGTCTGCATGTGACGGTCGAGACCGCGAATCTGATCACTGCGCTTCGTGATGGCGGCGCAAATGTCGCACTGGCAGGCTCAAACCCGCTCAGCACGCAGGACGACGTTGCAGCAGCCCTTGCGGCTGAAGGGATCAATGTATTCGCATTCAGAGGCGAAAACGACGAGGAATACTACGAATGCCTCGAGGAAGCGATCAAGATCGGTCCGCACGTAACGCTTGACGATGGCGCAGACACAATCGCACAGGTGCATAGCAAGCACCCGGAACTCCTTCCTGAGATCATCGGCGGGTGCGAGGAGACTACTACCGGCGTGATCCGGCTGCGGGCGATGGCTGCTGACGGCGCACTCGCGTATCCTGTGATTGCGGTCAACGACGCCGAGACCAAGATGATGTTTGACAATCGGTACGGCACCGGGCAGAGCACGATCCACGGAATCATGAACGCAACCAACATACTGCTTGCCGGAAAGAACGTGGTCGTGGTCGGGTACGGCTGGTGCGGCAGGGGCGTTGCCATGCGGGCGAAGGGGCTTGGCGCAAACGTGATCGTCGTCGAGGTGCACCCGAGAAAGGCTCTCGAAGCTGTGATGGACGGCTACCGGGTCATGCCGATGCTGGATGCGGCACGGATCGGCGAACTGTTCATAACGGTCACAGGCGACATTGCGGTGATCCGGAAGGAGCATTTTGAGGTGATGCGTGATCAGGCGGTCGTTGCAAACTCAGGGCACTTCAATGTCGAACTCGATATACCCGCGCTGGCATCGATTGCGGTTGGGATAAACGAGATGAAAGAGGATGTGGTGGAATACGTGCTCTCGAACGGCAACCGCGTCTATGTGCTTGCGGAAGGCAGGCTGGTCAACCTTGCATCGGCGTTTGGGCATCCTCCGGAGGTTATGGACATGAGTTTTGCGAACCAGGCTCTCTGCGTGAGGCATATCGTGGAACACGGCAGTTCGCTGGATAATCAGGTTTATACAGTGCCATCAGAGATTGATGACGAGGTTGCAAGTCTGAAGCTCGATGCGAT
>DAOWIV010000298.1 GCA_030640725.1 Methanosarcinales archaeon
AATGTTTGTAATGTGACAAAGTCAAGATATTCACTGGTATGAAATGCACATCCGAAACGATTCTCTGCCCCTCATTTGAAAGCACAAAGTCAAGGAACGCCTGCTCATCCTCATCAGGCTCGCCGTCCGTGATCATCCATAGCGTCCGCGAGATCGCGTACTCGCCACTCCGGACGGTCTCGACCGTAGGCTGGACCCCATCGAGCGTGACTGCCTCCACACTTGAATCGATATATCCAAGAGAGATGAACCCGATTCCGGCTTTGCTTCCGGCAACCGTCGTCCGTATCTGTCCGTTCGAGTTCTGAATGATCGCATGGTCTGTAATCTCCTTTCCTGTGGGTTTTATGACTGTCTGCTCAAAGCAGTCCCTTGTTCCGGAACCCTCCTCACGCGAGATTACCATGATCCTGGAATCGGCGCCTCCGACCGCTTGCCAGTTCATGATCTCACCTGTGTAGATGCCCTGCAACTGCTCCATCGTCAGATCGTTGATCTGGTTTTCCGGGTGCACCACGACTGCAACGCCGTCCTTTGCAACGCCGTGCATCACGAGACTCGGGTAGGCTTCCTCTTCGGAACCTTTCAGGTCACGAGACGCAGTCCCGATGTCCACGGTGCCGTCTGCAACCGACTTTATGCCGTGCGATGATCCGCCGCCCATTGGATACACTTTGTCACCAGGGCGCTGTTCCATAAAGACGCGTGCACACTCCTCGGCAATCGGAAGAACCGTCGTTGAACCTGAGACCTGCAATTCAAGTGGCGATGCGCTCGCCCCCTCCGTTTCCTGATTGTTGTTCGTACTGTCGATACAGCCTGATCCAAGTAACGATGATGTGATCACTGCGATCAGTAAAACCGCCGCCACAGTTCTACGTTGCAGAAATCCTGATGTTGTAACTGGTTGTTTCATGGGTACGTCACCGAGAGTAATATACCTGATCGGAGCATATATAGGTTGCCCTAATAAATATATAGGTTACACATATTGTATGCAACCCTGCGCACCGCCATCCCATTCGATCAAAAGTCGAACAACGATGTCTGCGACTTTTTCTCGGGTTTCGTGTCCTGTTTCTTCTCAGGTTTTTTTGGTTCCATTGGTTTCCCCGGTTTATCCTTCTTTTCCGGCTTTCCTTGCGCAACCTTCGCACGAGATTCAAATCCATCGAAGACATTGACCTCTTCCGGAGCCACATCCTCAACCAGATCCTGCGCGTTCTGGTGAATCGTTTTCACCTTCTTGGTATCCTTCTTGCTGCCGATTATGTATGCGATTTCAGCGGTATCAAGATTCGTCCATGCTGCAAGGCGCACCGCATAATCGCGATCCGCAGACAGCATCTTGACAAATGGGAGGATGTTTAAACGCGCATATCTCTGGGAAGTCTGGCACTTCACACCGATCTTCTCTGATATCCCGTCCCGCACCTGCCGGCTTGTCCTGGTGCTCCTGAGCATACGCCACTTCGATGGCGGCATGAACTGTGCGCCATGGTACTCGCGGGATTTTGAGACCGTGACGCCTGACGTCATCATCGCGCCCGCATACCGCCACATCCTGTAGTTCTGGCGCAGATGAACCCTGCCAAGAAAGATATCCGCCCGCGAGAGTGCATGCATCGCGCCAGCGATATCGTCGCCGCGATACTGCGCAGGCAGATTCTCGTCGATCCACTGGATAAGGTCCTCAGGAGTCTCATCTATGCCATAAGTTGCGTTCAGTGCCTCTTTGATGTCCTTTCCTCTAAATATCTTTTTTAATACGTCGAATATCGTATCTCTTGAATCTCGCGACGATACAACCACGTCATCTTGGTGCAGTTCGCTCTTTCCCTGCGCTACTGCCTGCAGGTCGTTGATCGCGCTCCTGACATCGCCGTGCGCAGTCTCCGCGATTTTCAGAAGAGCCTCCGGATCGCAGGTGATCTCCTCGTTGTTGCATATCTTGCGTAGTAGCTGCGCTATCGACCTGCTCTGCAGGGAACGAAACGTTATCGACGTGCACAGATTTTTGATGCTCTGGGAAACTCCGTACAGGTCGTTTGCAGTCAGAAGGATCGGCTGCGATGTCTCTTTGATGATTTTGGCAAGCGCCTGCGCCCCGCCCCGATCGGAGCTGCCATGTATGTTGTCAGCCTCATCGAGTATGATCAGCCGGGTGCCGCCCCCAAACGACGCAGTCTCAGAAGCAATTCCTGCAACCCGTCTGATTGCTGCCGCAGTCCGCTGGTCGCTCGCATTGAGTTCGATGACCTCCCAGTCAAAATCACGCGCAAGCGCATGGGCGGCTGTTGTTTTGCCGATGCCGGGTTTTCCGTGCAGGATCGCTGCCTTCCGGTCGGGCACGCCGTGCTGCCAATGCAAAGCCCACGTGCGAAGGTCGCTCACCGGCTTGTTGTTGCCCACGATCTCTGAAAGCGTCGCAGGTCGGTATTTCTCAGCCCATTCCATGTTTGTTTCTGGTGTATTCATCGATAGCCCTCACAAGCGATTTTTTGGTGACCAACGCATGGGATAACGGTTGTGGGGCATCCGTGGAGGGAGGTTGCGTGTTGGTGTAAGCGCGAACAGTTATGGGGTGTAGATGGCATAATCACTCCAGATGCAGCGGTTTTGAACCTTTCAATAGTTTTTTACTATCCGCTTTTACCTTGCGCTCCAATTTTTTAGCATCTTCAGCCGGAGGCAATTCTTCAGGTATGATATCGCTTTTTACCAACAACGATCGCACTTCAGTGTTGTTCTTGACATGCTCGCCAGTAATTCGCATCTCGCCTGCTAAATCGTCTTTTTTAACATTGAAATTCGTGATTTCGGTCGCGAAATCTTTTGCTTTGATAGTGATGGTAGGTAAGAAATCAGCCAACGCCCGTCCCTTTGGAACGCCCAATTTCTTTTTCATATTTATGGTGGTATGCCCCCCAAATAACGCCTTATCACCTTTATTTCGTATTCGTCCAAATCCCGGGTTATCTACGCCCCTTTCATAAATGAGTTTGGAAAACTCTTTTTCCGTGGTTGTAGGTTTTTCTCTTGCTTGCAATCGTTCTATCACTTCTATCCGTTCTTCTAAAAGCTCCTGCTTGCGTGTTTGTATGGCAAAATAACTTTGAGCGAAGGCGATTTGTTCTTTTCTTGGATCGCCGTTTTGAGCAATCAAGTAACATGCATACCTGGTGAGCATTATGTCGTCAATCTGTTTCGTTGCCCCTTTTGGCATGTTTATCGTTTTGTTGACGTCAACAAAATGATCAGATATGCGTTGGTCAGAGTTCTCGCATGTGGTTTTTGCCTTTTCGACTACTTGAAGAAAGTTTCTCCATTCAGTATAGTTAAGTAGAACTTGCAAATCTCTTGCAAACCAGTATTCAATATCGTCTTTTTGATAAGCAGCATCTTCAAAGCTTATGTTTAGTTTAGCAACAATTTCTTTTTTCATAAGTTCCGCCACCTGAAGCAATTTTCATTATTTGATTCACCCCCCAAAACCCTTCCGATCACGCGGACCCATTCCGACCTCCATACGTCACGATAGTCTCCAAAGTCACCAAACCCCGGACTTAAGTACAGAGCCTGCACCTCGCGGTTTGCCCCTCCAAAACATCCGCGCCCAATAGACATTTATCACGCCAGTCCTTCCGGATGTGAGATATGCTTTCCGGCAGTTCTCTCTCGTGCCATGTAGGCGCAACCACACTGCGCGGCACCCCTCAAACTCGCCCGAGATATTCATCGATCGCCCTCGCCGCAACCTTTCCAGCCCCCATTGCCGAGATCACAGTCGCAGAACCTGTTACGATGTCGCCGCCGGCAAATACGCCCGGCTTTGATGTTGCACCAGTCTCGTCCGCCACAATCGTGCCGTACCTCGCAGTCTCAAGTCCGGGCGTCGTCATCGGGACGAGCGGATTTGGAGATGTGCCGATTGCGATTATCGCTATGTCGGCAGGGATGTTGTGCTCGGTTCCTGATAGCGCGACCGGTCGGCATCTTCCTGACTCGTCTGGCTCGCATAGTTCCATATTGATGCATTCCATGCCTGTGACCCAGTTATTCTCATCACCAAGGATCCGTATCGGGTTTGTGAGCAGTCTGAAGCGTACGCCCTCTTCTTTTGCATTGACAACCTCTTCTGCCCGTGCTGGCAGCTCATCCTCGCCGCGGCGGTAGACGATCGTAACCTCCTCTGAGCCAAGCCTGATCGCACACCGTGCGGCATCCATCGCTACATTGCCGCCGCCGACAACGATTGTCCGGCTGCCCTTCTTGATCGGTGTGTCAAACTCGGGGAATAGGTACGCCTTCATCAGGTTCACACGGGTCAGAAACTCGTTTGCAGAGTAGACGCCGTTTAAGTTTTCGCCATCGATTCCGAGAAATAACGGCAGCCCTGCGCCGGTTCCCAGAAAGACGGCGTCGTACTCCTCGAGCAGTTCATCCACCGTATCGATCTTCCCGATGACCGAATTCAAGCATATATCAACGCCCAGTTTCCTGATAAAATCGACTTCTGCCGCAACAATCGCTTTTGGCAGCCTGAACTCAGGGATTCCGTACACGAGAACGCCGCCAGCAGAATGCAGTGACTCAAAGATCGTGACGGCATGTCCCATCTTTGCAAGCTCGGCTGCCGCGGTCAACCCGGCTGGACCTGCTCCGACCACTGCAACGCTTCTGCCGGTGGATTCCAAAATCTCGGGTATCATGACACCTTTTTTCATCTCGTAATCAGCCACAAATCGCTCAAGCCCTCCGATTGCGATTGGATCGCTATCTTTTTTCTTTCCGAGTATGCAGACCGCCTCGCACTGCGTCTCCTGCGGGCAGACGCGTCCGCAGATCGCGGGAAGCGAGTTCGTGCTCTTCAGCGTGCGAGCCGCCGCATCAAAATCCTCTTCTGCGATCTGTCGAATGAAGAGCGGGATATCCACGCCGACAGGGCAGCCCTCGATGCAGAGCGGCTTTTTACAGTCGAGGCAACGTTTCGCCTCTGCCACCGCCTCCCCCCTATTATACCCAAGTGCAACCTCGCTGAAATTGTATCTCCGCTCGGACGGCAGTTGTTTTGCCATTTCAGGTCGTATTTTCGATTCTGATTCAGTGTTCATACGGTTCAAGCGCCTCCTTCTCTTCTGGCAGGTACATAGCAAGTCGGCTCATCAAGAGCGTATAGTCAACCTCGTGCGCATCGAACTCGGGTCCGTCCACACATGCGAATTTTGTTTCGCCTCCCACAAGCACCCGACATGCGCCGCACATACCAGTACCGTCCACCATGATCGGGTTCAGGCTGACCACGGTCTTGACACCAAACGGTTTTGTGACACTGGCGACCGCCCGCATCATCACGGGCGGACCGATCGCAATCACTCTGTCGATCTGCCCACTGTGTCCGCCATGTTCGAGCAGATTCTGTACGACCTCGGTAACAAATCCATGGTGTCCTTTTGTGCCGTCGTCGGTTGTGATATGCAGTTCGCTGCTCGCTTCATTCATCCGGTCCTCCCAGAACAGGATGTCTGCACTCCGCGCTCCGATTATCGAAATTACCCTGTTGCCTGCACTTTTCAGTGCCCGTGCGATCGGGAAGATCGGCGCAATCCCGACGCCGCCGCCCACGCATATCACGGTTCCGAATTTCTCGATCACAGATGGTTTACCGAGCGGTCCCGCTACATCGGCGATCGAACCGCCGGCGGCAAGCGATGCAAGCTGGCGGGTCGTCTTCCCGATCTTCTGGAAGATCAGGGTGATCGTGCCAGTTTGCGCATCAAAATCAGCGATCGTGAGCGGTATGCGCTCTCCGTGCTCGTCGATTCGTAGTATCACAAACTGCCCTGGCATGGCTTTCTTTGCCACCCGCGGCGCAGCAATCCCCATCAGATAAACCGTTGGGACGAGTTCATGTTTTTTTAATATGGTAAATGACATTGGATTCCTCTCTTCGTATGGTATTTACATAAATAACCCGGACCGCCTCTAAAAAGATATTGGTCAGGCAGGGTCTCCCTGGGTGACCTCGCTGATTCTACCAGTTGGTTCCGCCCACCAAATCCACCACATCATTAAGTATATCTCACATCCACACCGACTCTATGACTATGACCATGACTACGATATTGATATTTTCATACGGAGGAATATAATGGACGACATCGGAATTGTTGCTGTCGGCGGATATAATGAGATGGGCAGAAATATGACTGCGGTGCATATTGGAGATGATATTGTTATTTTTGACATGGGTCTTCGCCTCGACCGGATGCAGATCCATGAGGATGTGGAGATCGAACGGATGCACTCGCTCGACCTGATCAGGATGGGTGCGATACCCGACGATACTGTGATGAAAGAGGTGCCCGGCACGGTTCGTGCGATCGTCTGCACACACGGACATCTCGACCATATCGGCGCGATCTCGAAGCTGGCACACCGATACCGTGCACCCATCATCGCAACGCCCTACACGATAGGCTTGATCAGACAGCTGATCAAGTCCGAACGCAAGTTCAGCGCAGAGAATAAACTGATTGAGATGAATGCCGGCGATACACGAGAGATTTCGCCAAAGATATCCATGGAATTCATCCGGGTGCAACACAGCACCGTAGATTGCGTATTTGTTGCTTTGCACACGCCAAAAGGCATCGTCATATACGCCAATGATTTCAAGATGGACCGGACACCGACACTGGGCATGCCGCCGGATATACAGCGACTCAAACAACTTGGCAAAGAGGGCGTCGCCCTGCTGATCACAGAGAGCACCAATGCGGCGATTTCAGGGAAGACGCCATCAGAGCGTATCGCAAAAGACCTGCTCCACGATGTGTTGATAGGTACCGAGGAGACCGAATCAGGAGTTATTGTGACCACTTTTTCATCGCATATCGCAAGAATTGATTCGATTATCAAGGTTGCAGGGAAGATGGGGCGGATTCCGGTACTTATGGGGCGGTCAATGGATAAGTATGTAAAACTGGCAAAAAAGATGGGGTATGTTGAGCTTCCGGAGAATCTGGAGATATATGGCACGAAAAAGACCATAGACAAAGCGTTTGCAAGAATCGCATCCGCGGGAAAGGAGAAGTATCTTCCGATCGTTACAGGGCATCAGGGCGAGCCGGGAGCAGTGCTTGAGCGAATATCGATGGATGGTACCAATTACAAGATCGAAAAGGGAGATAAGGTTGTATTTTCCGCAAACCCCATACCAACACCCGGGACGATTGCGAACAGACACGCCCTCGAGACAAAATTAAAGATGCGTGGAAGCCGCATCTACGATGGCATCCATGTGTCAGGACACGCCTGTAAGGAAGATCACTGGGAATTATTGCGCGTGTTAAGTCCTGACTATGTGATTCCGTCGCACGGCAACATCGTTATGCACGGTTCGTACATCGAGATGGCTGAGGATGCCGGATATGTGCTTGGGGACACGATTCATCTGCTTAGAAACGGGGAGGAACTGATTCTTGGTTGATATGGAATATGCTTCAGGTATCAGCACGAGATAACTCTTAATCTGTGTCACCAGTGTAAATCTGTGTTTGATAGGATTTTTAGACACGGATTTACACTGGTTTACACTGATTTTGTCTGCAATTTACCAGAGGCATATACTTGTTATGACACGAAGAGATTAGCATGAAGAGATCACTTGAAAGCGAACTTGCAAAACGCAGCGACCGGGTTTATGGGTATATCCGGTCGGATCGATATCAGAAGCGTTTCTTTCCGGAGGATGTCCATGATTCAGTCTACCTGTACCTGAGCGGGCGGCAGGGAAAGGCGCTGCGACCCGCGGTGATGCTGTTCTCGTGCGGCGCGGTCGGCGGTGACGAAGAGATCGCGATTCCAGCCGCCGCAGCGATCGAGGTATTCCATACATGGACGCTGGTGCACGATGACATCATTGATCAGGATGATCGGCGGCGTGGTGGATATGCTGTGCATGAGGAGTTCCGCAGGAGAGCGGTTGATCGCGGCTACGGGGACTGGGATGCCGTGCGTTACGGCACAGCGATTGCGATACTGGCAGGAGACGTCCAGCAGGGGTGGGCGGTCTCGATGATCTCGGAACTGGCAGAGCGCGGGGTCGATCTTGATGTCGTGCTGCACCTGATCAGGTTGGTGGCGACTGATGTCACGCTGACGCTGCTTGCAGGGCAGGCTCTTGATGTGCAATATTCAAAAGCTCCAATCGAATCGCTCGATGAAGACCTGATCATCGAGATGATGAGGAGAAAAACCGGGGCGTTGTACGAGTTTGCCGGAAAAGCAGGTGCAATGATCGGACTTAACACAAAGGACGAGGAGAACGAACTCGTTCACTCGATATCCCAGTTCACAGGCAGATGCGGCACTGCGTTCCAGTTGCAGGACGATATTCTTGGCGTGACCGGGAATGCAGAAAAACTCGGAAAACCGGTCGGTTCTGATATCAGGGAAGGAAAGCGAACTCTTATCATGTATCACGCGCTCACGAACGCCGATGAGGCGCAGAAGCGGTATCTATACGGTGTACTTGGAAACGAAAGCGCATCAAACGAAGAGGTCTGCGAAGCAGTCGATATTATTCGTAAACTCGGAAGTATCGAGCACACGGAAGCGCTTGCTGACAGGTATGTTACAGAAGCAAGGGAATACATAAGAAACGTACCTGAATCCAGGTACAAGGATCTTCTGTTGATGTGGGCAAGTTATATGATCAGACGTGATTTTTAAAGCCGCTCATCCCTTATACTCACCTCCAACCACCTCTCGTATCCGATCAGCGGTCTTTGGTCCAACCAATTCTACCTTTAGCAGTTCTCCCCTGCTTGCTTGCATCACCGCTTCCACCGAGCCGAAATGCTTGAGCAAGTTCCTGGCAACGACCGGACCGATATTTGAGATTGCGGAGACGATATACTCCTGTTGCTCTGGAAGCATCATCGCAGACCGCTTTCCGTGCATCGCAACCTCCCGCCCGTGATCTTGCTGTTCCCTCTTCGCAATCGCTGCGATCATCGCAGCGGTATCTTCTTCATCCCGGCTCATGATGACCGGCACGCTGAAATCGATCGCTATCGATGCGATTGCACCGCGCACGGCATTCGGATGGATCTGCCTGAGATCATAGATGTCGCCGCCCTCGATGATCATGACCGGTCTCTCAGAAGTCCGTGCAAGGTCTGCGATCTGCCGGAAGAGGTCGCGCCGCCCGCTGATCAGCGAATCAAGGAAATCAGCCGTGGTCTTCCGCTCGATGCAGACCCGATCGCTGGGCACGTAATCTCCGACCTCGAGCGTCTGCATAATCACATTGATTCCGGCATTCTCAAGAATCCTTGACACGCCTGACCGAATCTCCCTGTGATCGACATATACAGCAGGAGTTTTCCCTGAAAATTCAACCAGCGTCTTCTGTTCGATCTTCTCTTCTGGCTGGTCTTCTGGCTGGTCTGCAAACTGCGGGACCGACTTTGACCCACGCATGGCAGAGATCGTTGTCAGCATCTTCGACTCTTTCCGTGCGCTGATCCAGTAAGAAGCCTCGTCCCTCGATCCTTTTGCAATCAGAACAACGATTCTCCCTGCACGCTTGCGCCCGGTCCTCCCTTTCCGCTGTATTGTCCGTATCTCTGATGGAACCGGCTCGTAGAACAGAACAAGATCTGTTGACGGGATATCAAGTCCTTCCTCGGCAACCGATGTTGCTACGAGCGTGTTGTACTCGCCTGACCTGAATTGGGCGATGATCGCCACCTGTTGCTTCTGGGTCAAACCCTTATCCTTGAGTTTGTTTGCCTGACCGACAAACCTGACCGCAGAGACGCCTTCTGTGCCCTCAAGCGCGTTTACCACCATCTCTGCGCTGTCGCGGAAGTTTGTGAAGACGATCGCCCTTGAATCCGGGTTGTCGCGCAGCTGGTCTGCGACGATCCGCCGCACAGCGTCCAGTTTCGGATGATCCTCGGTGCACGATGCGAGCATCTTCATCGCTGCACGCATATTCGGATCCCTGGCAAGACGTTTTGCTGCCTTGCTCCCGCTCCCGGATCGTGCTTCAGTGTTCAGACGGTCGAAGTATCTCTCGAGTGCGCCCACTCCTTGTGTTTCCGCAAGTTCGATGGCGTGTTTGACCTTAAAGATCTCTGCAAGGATTGAAATTCCGGAGAATGCGTTCACATTACTCTTTTCGACGACCTGTGTATGTAGCTTGCGCTGCAGATCGAGCAGTTCGCGCTTGGACGCACTCGCTACAACGATAAAATCGAGTTCTGCAAGTTTTGAGAACCGATCTGAAAGTACGCGCTCCATCCGACGCTGCAGTTCCCTGATCCGGGCAGGAACCTCGACGCGCACCCACTCAATCTCCTTGGCGTACAGATATGGAACCACATCAGGATCAGCCTCGCTCTTCACCTCGACACGCTCGATATGGAGATTCTCGCAGACCTCTGCAATCGTTTCGGGATTGCTTCCCGGGCTTGCTGTGATCCCGAGAACCAGCGGAAACTCTGCATCCTTGAAATATCGTTCTGCGATGTAGACATAAGCGTATCTGCCGGCTGCACGGTGCGCTTCATCGAATGTGATGTGCACCACGTCGGAAAGATCGATGCGCCTTGCGTGGAGATCGTTTTCGATGACCTGCGGCGTAGAGACGATGACCTGCGAGTTTTTCCAGATCTCTGCCCGCTTTTCCGGAGGGATACCCCCTGTAAACGTTGCAACCGTGCAACCGGGAAGCACGTGCCCGAAAAAATTGGAATGCTGCTCTACGAGTGGTTTTGTTGGCGAGAGGATCAGCGCCTTGCCCCCATGGTCATTGAAACGCGCTGCGATCACCATCAGCGCAACGATCGTCTTTCCAAGTCCGGTTGGCAGCACGCACAGGCACGACTCCTTCAGCGCTGATGAGGCAAGTGCAAGCTGGTACAATCGCTGCTCGATTATGTCTTTTCGGATCAGCGGGTGGGAGATGTACCGTTTCATCACAGTATTATTGCGAGCTTCCGGTTTATCATGTTATGTCGCTACATGATGTGCAAAACCGGTGTGCAAATATATCCGAGATTCGGGAGGCTTAAATTAACACCCCCAAATGATGCAAAGACTTATCTGATATCACATCATTTATATCCATGGAGTGGTTTGATGGATCCACAGTATATATTTATCGCATTTGCCGGAATTTCGCTCGTTGCAGGAGTGGCTGCCATGTTTCTCTGGGTCCTGGTCTACCGTAACGTGCAGAAAGGGTCGGTTGCATGGTTATTGCTCGCGCTCACCGCCATTTTCCTGATCACTGCCTCGATCTTCCCTATGATTACGATCCAGTATTCAGGAGACCGGGATGCGACCAACGCGATGCTTATGTTTATGGCGTTCTGGAGTGTTGTTTACACAAGCGCGTTTGCAGGCGCCGGTTTTTTGATATACAGGGCGTTTCGGACCATTCCAAAGGAGTACGTCGGCGAGTTTCTCATGGAAGGGATGGTGTGGTCTGTTCCTGAGGCTGACGAGGTGAGCAACCTCTTTGGCAAGTCGGTGCTGATCGAGTACACCCCTGAGAGCAGATATGAGGATGCGGTGATCGAAATTACGCTCCGGATATTTGGCGAATGCCGAAATGCGGTGCTGGTCTCAAACGAGCCAAGAGTATCGGAGTATAAAAGCAGATTGCACGATCTGGTTGATATGGGTGCGATGAAATTCGTGGAGATCTCAGCAACAGCCGAAGAAATCAGTGAGAGCGATGGTATAGTCACCCTACCATTAAACCGTATTGATCAATTTGCTAACCTCTTTGAACAGCTCCCGGAGGGGCTCTGGATCATATTTGAACCGATAAGCCACATTATTTCAGAACATGGCGTTGACAAAGCATACGATGCCATTTCAAAGTCTATTGAGATATTTTCGCATAAACAGTTCAATGTCGTCGGGCTGATCAACAAGGACGCACACGAAAAAGACGTGGTAAGTAAATTCGAGGGATTGTTCATCAATCAGGCACTCCTCACCACAGACAAGATCCGGGTGCAGAAAGGCAAGAAGGAAGAATATATCCGAATGATTGCTGGTGAGCAGTTCTTTATTCATGGGGACAAGGACGAAAAGAATGGCGAAGAGTGATGATCAGGTCTCTGCGCATGATTGCGCCGACGCGACACTATTGTTTGCGGGCGCAAGTATCAGGCAAGCAACTTCAGAATCGTTGCCAACACTGCGCAATGTGACCGTTTTTTCTTTGGTACCGTAAGTCATTAATACCGTAAGGCACCAATATTCTATATAATGGGGTTTGGTATATCCATCGCTACAGCAATCATCGCTATTGGTCTAATCCTGACTGCAACTGTGTATTATGAACGTGTCAGCGATAGCTGCGAGTTGCTGCAGGACGTCAGAGACAAGCAACACGAACGTATGCTCTCTCAACTGGAAACAGGGATCGAGATATACAACACATCCTCATGCAGCTACGAGGACCGGGGGAAAATCGCTAACAGCACAAGCGATATCTTCTACATAAAAAATACCGGAACGGTGTCCATCAACAAATCAAAGCTAATCGTGCTCGTAAATGGGGACATCGTCAATCACGCAGCATGGTCCGGATGGTTGTACCCCGGAAGGAAATTCCCAACAACGACGTTTACGCTGGACAGCGGCGATGCTGTGAAAATAGTGACAGCGAATGCAAGGTCTGCCTGCGCGGAGGTGGTATGAATGGCTGGAGAGTCCGCAGCGCAGGCGATCTTCTTCATCGCATCGGTGATCATCGCATCGGTGATCGTGGTCGCGCTCTACGGCGTCACAGGCTCGGTATCAGGCGCACTGGTGGTCAGAAACAACCATCTCGCCGACCAGATAAGGGGTGATATCGAGATCATCAGTGATCCGGGCGCGAGCACGCAGCCAGGGTTGTATGTATTGAACACGGGAAAGACCGAATTTGACAATTCAACTGATTCCATCGCAGTTCTGGTCAATGGCGTGTACCAGACGATCCTCACGTCAAATATCGAGAATGATGATGGCGATCTGCAATGGGAACCGTCTGAGGTGGTGAATCTCACATTCTCAGGTATCGATCTCTCTGGAAAGTCTATAAAAGTGGTTGTTGCGAACGGAGTGCTGGATACTGAACAATTATGAGGTTAAAACAAGATTGCAGTGCGGACACCGGGATTAGCACGCTGATTTTGTTCATTGCGATTGTTCTGATGGCTGCGCTCGTGGTTGTGCCGTTGATAAATACATCAGGCATGTTCACAGAGAAGGCGGTGCATACCGGCGAGGAGACCAAAGAACATGTCAGCACCGGCATCAGAATCCTCTCGGTGGGCGGGCAGACGACCGACAACACAACAACTGACCACGGCATCACCCGTTTGAGCATAACTATCGAGCCAATCGTCGGAAGCGGGATTGTAACCCTTGATACCGCAATTATCAGCGTCAGGGCTGCTGGCAAGCCTCCAGCGATCATCCGGTACAACCAGACGTCTGATTCTTATGAAGACGGCTTTTTTAACGCCAGCCGGTGGCTGCGCATCAACGAAGGCACCGAATCCGACCGGACAAACGATCCGTACATCGAGTATGGCGATATGGTTGAGATTGGCATTGATACGACCGCATCCGCGACTGATTTCAGCCCGAACGTCGATATCGCGATCGAATTTTTGCTTGAGACCGGATTTGATACGAAAATCGAGTTCAGAACGCCCCTAACATATCCTGTTTCGGATGAGTATCTGGAGTTGTATTAGTTCGAAGAGCAGTATCCCGTGATATAATGCTTTTTTAATTTACGAACGATTTTTTCACAAAAAATCGAGTAAAAACTGCCCTCCGGGTCAGATGCCGGTTTTCACTCGCAAACTTTTCACCAAACTTTTCACAAAAGTTTGATCAAAAACTGCCCTCCGGGTTAGATGCCGTTTTGTACTCGCAAACTTTTCACAAAAGTTTGATCAAAAACTGTGAGCCCTTCGGCTGCGCCTTCGGGCGGAGGAATCAGAAAACCCCACCCGAAGGGCAGTTTTTACTCGATTTTTTGTGAAAAAATCGTCAGCCGACTCACGTATAACCTTGCCCATATAAAAGCCACCACAGAACCGATGACGTTTCCTGCAACCAGCCCCCACCAGATTCCTACCAGTCCCATTTCGAGCGTGAAAGCGAACAGAATCGCGAAAATCGGCGTTAAGACAAGTGTTCGCAAAAGCGTTACGATAAGTGCATCCGTCCCCCTGCCCACGCCCTGAAACATCGATGATGACAGCATCCCGAGCGACACAGTTGGATAGAAGATGCTTATGATCCTGAGAAATGTTGTAAGAGCAGGGGCAATGTGCGCCGCCCCCTCTGTGTATGTGAAGATCGCGGCTATATGGGGGGCAAAGACGAATGTTGCAACTGCGATAATCACCTCTATGACCAGACCGACTTTTGTTGCGTAGGTGTGGGCAATCTGCACATTCTTAAAGGAGTGTTTTCCAAAAGCAGCCCCGGTTACCGTGACGACCGCTGTCGCGATGCCGATTAAGGGTGCTATTGCGATGGTTGCAATCCGCCATCCCACCGAATAGACCGCCACCCCGTCGGTGCTATTGACCATCACGATCAGGACGGTTATTATCAAGGTCGTAATCGCCATAGAAAGCTGTTGCACCGAAGCTGGTAAACCAACCCTGGAGATGTCCCTGACGATGCTCCAATCGAACCTGAAACCACTGAATTTAAATACTACGTACGTATTCTTCCTGAAAAACAGCCAGTTTGACATGATAACCGATGAAACGCCGAGTGATATGAGTGTGGCCCATGCTGCGCCTTCGATGCCCATACCAAGCGTGTATATGAAGATCGGGTCCAGCACGATGTTCAGACCTGCACCCAGCACCATGACATACATAGCCCGCTTTGCGTCGCCCTCGCTGCGCAGGATGGCGCTGGCTACATTTACGAAAAATATAATTATGCTCCCCGCAAAAATGATCCGGGCGTACGCCACTGCAAGCTCGGTCGTCCCGGAAGCCCCCATCAGGACAAAGATGTCCCTTGCAAGAAGAAAGAACGGCACCGAAAAAATAGCTGCGAGCAGCACCATCATAACGATCGTATGAACCGCCACGTTGTCTGCGCCCGCTTTGTCCTTACCCCCGATCCTGCGGGATATGGCAGCCCCGCCGCCGATCCCGAGTCCGTTAGAGAGCGACATGATGACAAAGAAGAACGGGAATACAAAACCCATCGCAGCAAGGGCGTCAGCACCAAGACCTGCGACCCAGAACGCATCAACGATGTTGTAGATCGTCTGCACCGACATCGCAACCATCATCGGAATCGCCAGTTTTATGATGGCTTTTCTGGGATCGCCAAAGAGTGTTTTGACACCAGCGGTTCCCTTGCCCGGTGATGGTCTGTCAGGTGGTTCTGCCATAGGTGGTCTTCTTCTGCCACTGCTTATATCCTCGCGGTCTCAGGCTCACTCGTTATGCGGTGGGATGCTGCCAACGATTTTGAGTCTCGCATCGATCAAGCGTTCATTGCTTCAGATGCACGAGGGAGGAATATACTTGATGTAACCGATTTTCCCGAAAAATCCGGAAGTCTCTATCTGGAAGTTATGCGGGCAAGCCAAAAATAAGAAACATGGGCGTAAGTAGCCCCTTATCCTC
>DAOWIV010000070.1 GCA_030640725.1 Methanosarcinales archaeon
CGCTGTGGTTCGGATCCGCGGGGGCTTTAAGTTGCGTCCGGAGATCTCAAACACGCTAAAGATGCTGCGGCTGCACAGTGTCAATCACTGTATAATTCTGGATGAGACGCCAAATTACACCGGAATGATCCGCAAGGCGAAGGACTATATCGCATGGGGCGTTGTAGATGCTGATACGCTTGCAAACCTTCTTCGCCTGCGTGGACGCTTTGCAGGTGGAAAGAGACTCACACAGGAGTATATGGATGAATGCGGGCTTGGTTCGATGGAGGATTTCGCAAAAGCGGTCTACAATGGCGATGCGAAACTCTCAGACATCCCAAACCTGAAACCACTGTTCAGGTTGCACCCGCCACGCAAAGGGCACCGGGGCATCAAGAAGACTGTTACTGAAGGCGGCGAACTCGGATTCCACGAGGATATCGGCGCGCTGCTGAAGAAGATGAGGTAGCACACTATTTTATGATCAGGGTGTCGTGCTTACCTCGCTACGTGGGTTCCTGCACGCCCCTGACAGTTGTGCGGTTTTTTGAGTCAATTTTTCATGGTATATCTACCATAACGTCCAGTCATTCTACGTACCATTTTTATTTACAAAAAAGTATATCGCCACCCCCACCCGAAGGGCATTTCTTACTCGCAAACTTTTCACCAAACTTTTCACAAAAGTTTGATCAAAAACTGACTTCCGACCCGAAGGGCAGTTTTTACTCGATTTTTTGTGAAAAAATCGTTTTTCATTGTTTTGTGATTATAATTTCTTGTCTTGATAATCCTTAAGTCTTAACAGGACAACATATTACAGAGACTATAATGACCACATCGCCCGATCTCCAAACCCCTCCCCAACCCGAACCTCCGGCGCCAGCCGAGCCAGCCGCCAGAGTCCGCCAGGTCGCAATCACTGAGGAACTGAAGTCCTCGTATCTCGATTATGCGATGAGCGTGATTGTCGGGCGTGCGCTCCCTGACGTTCGCGATGGCTTGAAGCCGGTACACCGCCGCATCCTGTATGCGATGCTCGAGGGCGGGGTCGTCTCAACAAAGCCGCACCGCAAATCGGCACGCATCGTTGGTGACGTGATGGGCAGGTACCACCCGCACGGCGACGCAGCGATCTATGACACGCTTGTGCGGATGGTGCAGGAGTTTTCGCTCCGGTATCCGCTTATTGATGGGCAAGGAAATTTTGGCTCTATCGACGGCGACGCAGCCGCAGCTATGCGATATACCGAGGCTCGGATGGCGAAGATCGCAGAAGAGATCCTTGTGGACATAAACAAGGAGACTGTGGATTTCGTTCCGAACTATGACGATTCCTTAAAAGAACCATCCGTTCTCCCGGCGCTCCTCCCGAATCTCCTGATCAACGGCTCCACTGGAATTGCCGTCGGCATGGCGACCAACATGCCGCCGCACAACCTCGGCGAGACCGTGGACGGGATCGTCCATGTAATCGACAATCCTGATGCGACCGTCGATGAACTGATGGCGCTGATCAAGGCGCCCGATTTCCCGACGGCGGCTGCAATCACCGGGCTTTCCGGGGTCAGGGCTGCGTACACGACCGGGCGCGGCATTGTGGGTATGATCGCAAGAACTGAGATCGAAACACGAAAGGACAGGGAGCGAATCATCGTAACCGAGCTCCCGTACCGCGTGAACAAGGCGAAACTTGTTGAGGATATCGCAGATCTTGTTAAGGAGAAGAGGGTTGAGGGAATATCGGATCTCAGGGACGAGTCGGACAAGGACGGGATCAGGGTCGTAATCGATATCAAGAAGGGCGCAAACTCGCAGGTCATCTTAAACCAGCTACACAAACACACGCAACTGAAGACCACATTCGGAATCATCAACCTCGTGCTGGTGAACGGTGAGCCGAAAGTTCTCTCGCTAAAAGAGCTCATACAGTGCTATATAGATCACAGAAAGGAGATAATCGTCCGGAGAAGCAGGCACGATCTCAAGAAGGCGGAAGACCGGATGCATATCCTCGACGGGCTGAAAATTGCACTTGACAACATAGATGCCGTGATCAAGCTGATCAGATCATCGAAGACAGCGGAGGCGGCACGAGAGGGACTGATCTCAAACTTTGGGCTCTCAGAAGTGCAGGCGAAGGCGATTCTTGAGATGCAGCTTCGCCGCTTAACAGGGATCGAGCGCGAGAAGCTCGATGCGGAATATGCTGCGCTCGAAGAGACGATCGCATTCCTGCGTGAAGTGCTTGCAAACCCGCAGAAGGTCCTTGACCTGATAAAGGAGGAGCTTCTTGCGATCAAGGCGAAGTATGCAGACCCGAGGAGAACAGAGATACTGGCGGCGCACGAGGAGTTCGAGGACGAGGACTTAATCCCGTCCGAGGATGTGATTCTTACGATCTCAAATACCGGCTACATCAAGCGTGTGCCCCTTGACACATACCGGCAGCAGGGGCGGGGAGGAAGGGGTGTCATCGGCATGGGAACAAAGGAAGAGGACGTCGTTGAGGACATTTTCATTGCAAATACTCACAATCACATCCTGTTTTTCACAAATAAGGGACGGGTTCACTGGCTCAAGGTCTACCGGATTCCGGAGGGGAGCAGGCAGTCGAAAGGAAAGGCGATCGTAAATCTCCTGGAACTGTCCGGCAACGAGAATGTTACGGCTTTTGTCAAGGTTGCTGAGTTTGATTCCGAGCATTACCTTGCAATGGCGACAAAACGTGGAATTGTCAAGCGAACGCCACTCTCAGAATTCAGCCGCCCCCGCAAGGGCGGGATTATTGCGCTCAAACTGGATGAGGATGACGAACTGGTCTCTGTGAGGCAGGTCAACGATTCCGATGACATCGTAATCGGTACCGCTTATGCAAAGGCGATCCGGTTCCATGCTCCGGATGTTCGCAGCATGGGCAGGGCTGCACGCGGCGTTCGGGGAATCAGTCTTGCGGCTGACGATTACGTCGTTGACATGGAGATCGTGGAGGCAGGTGCCGCGCTCCTGACCCTGACTGAGAACGGGTACGGGAAGCGGACAGAATTCGATGAATACAGGATCACAAGGCGCGGCGGAAAAGGAATCATCACAATCATCCCGAGTCTGCGAAACGGGCTTGGAATAGCGATCAAGACCGTTTACGAGGATGATGAACTGCTTGTCACAAGCCAGAACGGAAACGTGATCAGAATTCCTGTGCACACCATCAGGATGCAGGGGCGAAACACACAGGGCGTCAGGATCATGCGGCTTGACAAGGGGGACCGGGCTGTTGCGGTTGCAAGAATCGGAAAGCTGCGAGAGGGGGATGCAGCAGTAGTGGATGCGGGCGGGGCTGAAGAGTGAATTGGCGTGTGAAGCGCATCACCGTGCAATCATCCTGAATGATGCTGATACTTGCTTCTGGCAGAATCAACCCCACTGTGCGTATGCTTGTGGATATGCAGATGCACGTGCCCGTCCCCGTTCTCGATCGTCCGTGTCAGGTTCCTAACCGCGTCCTCAATCGATAGCGGGAGCACGTCACATGGGTACCCGAACGCCTGAAGCACTTCAAAGAACTGCATGATCGTCGGGACATCGAGTCCGGCTGCAACAAGCATCTCTGTATCTGCGAAGACCTCGCGGGTGGTTCCGTCCGCAACAATGGTCTTATGGAGGACGATTACCCGGTCTGCAAGCTCAGGGATCGCATTTACGTCGTGCGTGATGATGATAAGGGTTTTTCCTTCACTTTTCAGCCCCTTTAGAATCTCTATCAGTTCAGCCCTGCTTTTTGGGTCCAAGTTGGCTGTGGGCTCATCCATCGCTATGATCTCCGGATCCATCGAAAGAACCGTCGCGATCGCGGCACGCTTCTTCTCGCCGCCACTTAAGTGGTGCGATACCCGTTCCTCGTAGCCGGCAAGACCGACCCGTTCAAGCGAGTCCTTGACCCGCCGTTTCACCTCATCATTCGCAACACCGAGGTTGATCGGACCAAACGCAACGTCGTCGCCGAGGAGCGGCATAAAGAGCATGTCATCAGGGTCCTGAAAGACGATTCCGATCTTCTTTGGCATCTTGTGCACTTTTCTGGGATCGATCGGTTCGCCAAGGATCTCAACTGCTCCGCGTGATTTTTTGCTGTGCAGGATGCCGTTTAAATGTAGGAGGAGCGTTGATTTGCCTGCGCCGTTTGGTCCGATGAGTGCTACGGATTCGCCCCTTGCAATCTCGAATGATACGTGCTCGAGCGCAACCGTTCCGTCAGAGTAAGCGTAATTCAGATCGTGGACGCGTATCGCAACCATCAGAACCCCCGGGTTGCGCTGAACGTGTCAGATGTTGCTGCCACCTGCAGGAGAAGAGCAAAACCGACGACGACGGCTGTGTTGACCCAGTCCTGCCTTCTTGCATAAAACTCGTGCAGCGTTGCGACCGTTCCTGAGTAGCCCTTCGACCTCATCGCATAGAAGACGCGGTCTGCCCGTTCGTAGCTCTTCACAAAGAGCATCGCGATCGCTTTGCTTATCGTTGTGAGCGTGTACAGGTTGCCCCGCTTCCTGAACCCCCTTGATGCAAGCGAGCGATCCATCCGCGTGAACTCATCGTCCAGCACAAAGATGTATCGGTACGTGAATGCGAACATCTGTACCGGCTTGTTTGGCAGATGCAGACCCTCAAGTGCCTTTATTGTGATATCCATCCTGGATGTGCCGATCATCGGAAAGATCAGCATCACTGCGGTGAGTGCTTTTAGTACGATCATCGCTGCGAATTCAACCGATTCGGTCCCCCTGTAACTCAGTGTGATTCCGCCGAAGCTCGCTATCTCGACTCCATTGCCTATGACCGTGAACGGGATGATGATGAAGAATGGTATCACAAAGATGAATACCAGTTTCATGCGAGAGAGAACGAAGGAAAGCGGAATTTTTGATATACTGGTCAGAATAATTGCGAATATCATGCCGATCACGATTAGTTGCAGGTTATAGAGAAGCATGACTGAGAATATCAACGCAAAGATGGATATGAGTCTGAAACGTGGATCCCATCTGTGGATCGGCGAGGAGATTCCCGCGTATCGGTCGATCTCTGAAATCATGCCGTATCACTTCTTCCCGAACATTTCGGGTTCGACTGTTGCAATAAACCCGGCGAGCACTCCAGTGAAGATCGCCTCGATTGCGATAATCGGGATGTGCGCGGTCACGACAAGCACCGCCGTCTCATAAAACTCCTCACCGGTCGTGATAAGTTCTGTCGCAAGAAACAGGAGTGCGAGCACAACACCAACTCCACCTGCGATCGCGCCGAACAGCGATACCTTATTCTTTGTTTCGGGTCTGATGTCGAGTTTGGTCCCGGTTTTGAATATCAGGTAGGCGATCAGCGCGGGCACGCCCATGTTGACGGCATTGATCCCGATCGTTGTGATCCCGCCGTGCCCGAAGAGGAAGCACTGCAGGACGAGCGCGACAAAGATACACGGAGATATGCAAGTATCCCGAGCATCACACCTGCAAAGCCGTTTAATATGAAGTGTACACTTGTGGGCCCCACCGATAGGTGGACGAGTGATGAGACAAATACCGCTGCTGTAATGACCGAGAGTCGTGGCACATCCTCAGTCTTCATCTTTGAGAGTGTATAAGCAAGGATTACGGCTGTTACCGCCCAGCCGCTTTCCCAGAGCCATGGGTCAAGAACGCCATCTGAGATGTGTACCATTTATTCCCTCATATTCTACCTGTTTTCATACTGTTTCTTCATCTTCCGGGCTGTAAGGATCATTGCCATCCCGGCAAACCCTGCCAGATATCCAAATCCGGTGATTATTCCGGTGATCGGCAGCCCTTCTTCACTTTCTTCGTCTTCCGCCGATTCTGCCCCTTCTGCAATGTTAAACGTCTCTTCGCCTCTGTGCCCTGTCGCTTCCACCACTATCCGGTACTCGGATACATATTTCTTGTGAGGGAAGTAGAACATTCCATTCTCATCGGTCTTGCCTGTGATATATGGTTCCGTTCCTTCCTGCATGTCCTCGGTTGCATATACTTCTACATCCGCATAAGCCATGGGATCAGCGCTTCCGCCGCCGTAATACGCGCGTATCTCTATCTCATGCACCGCCCCCCGCACGATCACCCTATGCGCGGACGCGGGCGGCATCAGTGCAGTGCAGAGGATCAGTATCAGTGCCAGAAGTGTTACGATTTTAGCTGGTTTCATCTTATAATCCCTCACCGGGGTTTATTCATGTGGTTCTGTCAAGACTCGAGACTGCATTTCCCCATTCAATCGCATCATCCCATAATAGTGTGATCATCCGGAAGCACGCCCTCTTCATCTATCCTCTTTTCAAGCAGGTCTCCGGAGCCGTATATGCCTTACTTATCTCCACAATCGCATGATCGGAATCACCTCATCGGTTTTGCGAGCATGGACATCCTGCACTGGCATGTGTGCTTCTTCAGAGATTGCAAGATCCATTTCAATCACCCGAACCTTTGTTGTGAGAATATATGCCGGTTTATCCTAATTACAGTTCTCAAATGCCAAAAATGAAGAAGTAAAACCTCTTCTCTTTGAGGTTCTACTCCGTCCAAGGTCACCGGTCTTCACTTTCTCCTCATCGCGATCATGAATGCTGCGAATAGCCCGATTGCTACAAGGATCGCTCCAAACGCCGGCGAAGATGTTGCAGAGGATGCTGCCTGTTTTGCCGCATCTTTTGCCTCTTGTGCTGCCGCCTTTGCTTCATTCACCGCGCTCGTAAGTTCCGCAGACGATATGCCTGCGCCTTGCGCTTCCACCGGTGGGAACGACTCGAGTATCGGGACGATGAAGACGCCTCTTACGTTGCGCTCAGACTCGCTTTCCGGTTCCATCGTGCCGCCAACAAACCAGATTCCGGGCTCGTCGAGTGTGTACACGAACTCTCCGTTGTCGTTGGACTTGGTGAGCCTTGTGAAGACCATTGGCGGATCGTACGAGAACATCCCCCCTGCCATCTCCACGATCTCGTTGCCAAGATCGAGTGTGTGGTATATCTCAACCTCTACAGGCGCGCCTGCAAGCACCTTGCCGTTGTACTTTGCCTGCCCGGCAAAGACGAAGCCCTCTTCCATGCCATAAGGTCGCATGTACGGGATGATCTCGGTCGACTGCCCGACCTCGGAATCCCAGCCAAACCATGTCTCTTCGCCGCAGTGGATCACTGCTTTGGTATAGTCGATCAGGTTCTCACCCTCATCCTCGTACTTCACGAAGATTACGGAATCGCCCTCCTGGTCAACCTTGAACGAGGTTTTGTAGGCTTTGAACTTTCCGGGTTTTCCGTCTTCACCCTGCCCATCGACGGAGATCTCAGTCGTCTGAAGCTCTTCGACTGTTCCGTCAGGCTTCATGACAGAGACCTCGGGCACAGACGCCATATTAAAGAGTATATGCTCGTAGGGGTGCCCCCACATCATATATACTGTCTTTGTCTCGCCCTCCTCTGCGATGTAGTCCTCAGGTGTCACATCCCACACGGTAGCCTCACTGTCGCTTGGAAAGACCATTGTGAAATGTGCACACGCCATGCCAGCGGATCCTATCAAAAGGATCGCCGCAAGTGTTGTTATTATCACATTCTTGTTCATGTATGTTACCTCCTATGTTGTCAGGTATGTACGAGATATGTGTCAGTGTTATCTCGATATGTGACAGTGTTTATAGCTCATAGATATAACCATTTGCTGACGCGCCGCGCGAGGAATGCTAACATCTCCCAGAGACTGGTATTCCGGAGCCAACACAATGCCGGAATATCACGAATCCGATAATGATAATACTTAATCCCACATATCCAGGGATTGTCGGAAATTTTGCGTGATGATTGAACTTTGATCCTAAATTAACCCATGCACGTCGAAGCTTTTAAGTATCAGGCTTGATCTACATCTGTATTGTGATAAATATGACCTGTACAACTTCGCTTTACATGGGCGGGCAGACCGCTTTCATCCATGGCTCGGATATGCATGAAAAGATCATACCCGGTATTGGTAGCTCTCCGGAATCCTGCGCAGGCACGATCGCTGGAGAGATCATGGAGATTTATTCAGAGGTTATGGATTTTGACCGCAAAGAGCTATATTACAATCCATCAAACCATCCAACGACCGTTTTTCAAAGACTGGACCAGGTGATCGCACTGGATGTAGACGACATGACCGCGGAGGCGATTCTGTCCGGTTCCGGGTTCAATCTCGCGTTTGACGTGATCACCGGATTCAGAAATCGCTACACCGCGGAACTGGAGACCGAACAGGCAAACGCCATACTGAGGAGCGGTGACCCGTGGCAATCGCTCAAGGACTTCGCATACTTTCCCAATTATATCCAGCTTGCCAGAACCGAGTTTCGAGGAGCCGGGCTTAAAGCGGGCGACATGGTTCTAATCGTCCTCTGCCGAGAACACGGGCTTGAGGGGATCGGAATTGAGCAGGAGCCAGACAGAGCAGGGCTTTCGCGAAGAGTGATTGAGAGACTCGGGCTTTCCGATCAGATCCGGATAATTAAAGGAAACCATCTGACGCTGCCAATCGAGGAGCCAGTTGATCTGATCATGGTGGCTGCCCAGGCAGAACCGAAAGATGTGATCTTTGACCATCTGGCAGAGGTAATGCCTGCAGGGACAAAGATATCTTACCGCATCTACGAAAAAGGACTCAGACGGCTGTTGGACACGTTTTCCCGCTACGAATTACCAGAGAATCTCAAAGAGTACCTGAGAGTCCGACCAACACCACCTGCCAACAACACGTCCATCTTTCTGTCGGTCGGTTGCGCGTAAAGGGGGATTTTTAAAAATCGTGGGGCAGGGGATTTAACCGCAGAGTACGCAGAGTACGCAGAGTACGCAGAGAGACGCGGAGGCTACTATCTCTCTCTACGAACCTCCGCGTCCTCAGCGGGTATTTTTCTTGCCAGAAATTACAGAATAGCAATTGGGCGACCAATCAACATACCTGAGTAATTACCTTTTCACATTCTTTCCCCATCAAGCTCAAAATACCCTATAACTCCTCAGCCACGTTCGCCAATCCCCCCACAGAAGCCACACTAATCGAATCGTACTTCTGTGATCTGCGCCCGCGTAATCGAGTATCTGTTCTGGCACGAGCGCATTTCCGATGAGATCAAGCGGATATGTAGACCCGGGGTTACGTATCTTGTGACG
>DAOWIV010000240.1 GCA_030640725.1 Methanosarcinales archaeon
AAAGGGTCGGACATATGCAAAGTGTTTATTTACAGTTACAAACACAGTAGATTTTTTACTGGTCATACATAGTAGTTGGAGGCAAAAGTATAAAAGGATTGTGGTATTTATGCTAAACAATCGGAAAACCCATAAGGGATTGAAACTTTGTTACTGTGAATACCTGCGACATAACTATAAACTTGGTCGCAGCTTGTCAGAAAACCCATTAGGGATCGAAATCAGAAAACTCGCCGACATTGAAGAGCGCACCCGAAACATACAGACGATGGGTGTGTGGAGGAGAATCAGAGGTGAGGCTGCAAGAATCTACTTCAACCTGCTGGATAGTTACCTTGGTAAGGATTGGACATCTGATAAGACTGTTGGCGACGATTCGCCCTATATGGACTGTTTTCTGAAGGATCGGAGGGATCATGAACGAGAGCAATTTGGTTGGGGTCAATGAGATTAATCAATTTGTCTACTGCCCGCGCAGATTGTATTATATTAAGTTTTATGATACTATAGAATCAAATTATTATCTGGTCGATGGCTCGTTGAAACACGCACGTGCCTCGCGGAGGGGTGGATGGGTGCTTGAATTCTACTTGAGATCTGAGAAACTTGGGCTTCATGGCAAGATCGATGTGTTGGAAGATGGTGATGTGATGACACCGGTCGAGCGTAAGCGCGGAAAGTCATATTATCTCAATGACGAGGTTCAACTGGCGGCATACTGCATGTTACTTGAAGAATTCATAGGAGAGGTGATTAATATTGGTTATATCTACCTGTATGGCTCTAAATCACGGCATCCAATTCACATCACCCCATGGCACCGCGAACAAGTCCTCACGATCACAGAAGCAATCCGCAAGATGAGCCTCGATTCAATCCCGGATTTTGCATCAAACCCGAACAAATGCAAGAAATGCAGCGTTGTGCAATACTGTATGCCACTCGAAACGAAACTATTGGAGGCGCAGAAATGAAAGAAGAAACCGAAACAGACACAAAAACAGATACTGTGGCACCTGCAGACCCAGACGCGGGGGGCACTGAAGCCACCAAAACAGAATCAGACGTGGAATCAGAACCCACATCATCCCCGCAACCCAAAGCAAGCGAGGGCATCTTCGACGATAGCATAGTCTACGTAACCACGCAGGGCAGCGTGATTGGTGCCCGTGGCGGGCGGATCACCGTCGCCATCAAGGACGGGGGAGTACTTGCATCATTTCCGATGGGGCAGGTCGATACGATTAACATCTTCGGAAATGTCCAGTTCACGACGCAGTTCGTAGCTCGTGCCAACGAACACGGGATCGTCCTCAACTATTTCAATCAGTTCGGGAAATACCGCGGCAGTTTCGTTCCGGAGCGAAACACCATTGCAGAAATACGCAGGCATCAGTACGCGCTTGCGGGAAAACAGGCTCTTCGTATCGCACAGAAGATCGTTCAGGGAAAGATACGTAACTCTCGCACGTTTCTCGGGAGGAAAGGAGTCACCGGCACAGAAAAACTCGCCGATCTCGAAGCACGCACCACAGCAGCGAATACGATGGACGAACTGCGCGGAATCGAGGGCGAGGCTGCCAGCATCTACTTCAGTCTCATGGACGGCTGCCTGATCGGTGATTGGACATTTAAGAAGCGCACCCGCCGCCCGCCGGAGGATCATATCAATTCACTGCTCTCCCTCACATACACGATGATGAAGAACGAAGTCTTAAGCGCACTCCGCCAGTACAACCTCGATCCGTTCCTCGGCGTCATGCACGCAGACCGGCACGGGCGTCCCGCGCTTGCTCTTGACCTCCAGGAGGAATTCCGCCCGATATTCTGTGATGCGTTTGCGATACGGCTCATCAACCAGGGGGTTCTGACGCACGATGATTTTGCGAAGAACAACCACCTGAAAGACTATGCTTTCAAGAAATATCTCGGGAAGTACGACGATTACATGAAGGAGGAGTTTAAACACCCGAAATTCGGGTACACTGTATCGCGCCGCAAGGCTGTGCGGATGCAGGCGATCCTGCTTAGGAAGGCGATCGTCGGAGAATTGGATGAATATTATCCGTTAATATTTAAGAGGTGAGATTTTATGAGACTTGCCATAACTTATGACATCAGCGAGGATAAGATCCGGACGCGTGTGTTTCGGATTCTCGAAAAATACGGCGCGTGGAAGCAGTACAGCGTCTTTGAGCTGGAGATCAGTCGTGTTCAGCGTGTGCAGCTTGAGGATGAGATCGGGGCTGTGATCGGAGAGGGGGATAAGGTCAGAGTCTATCAATTGTGCGAGCGATGCGTGAAGGATATCGTAGATCTCGGGGAGCCGTCGCCGGAGCGGGCGTCGAATGTGATATGAGCCTCCCGGTGGCGGAAGATTTAAGCGGTCATGGACCTTTATAAGGGTATGGTACGGCGGCGGTCGATGATTTGAGTCCCGGATTCCGGGGCGTTTGGGCGGTCTGTTTGGCTGATACGGGCTGCCGACCATGGAGTCGCAACGCATCAGAAAACCCAGCAGGGATTGAAACTTTTGTACTTTGGCTATAATGCTTGAGGATTGAATAAGTCGCAACGCATCAGAAAACCCAGCAGGGATTGAAACATGTTAACTTGTATATAGAAATAGGAGATATAAATTTGTCGCAACGCATCAGAAAACCCAGCAGGGATTGAAACATGGATATTCATGAACCGGATCATGTTTGGTATGTCGCAACGCATCAGAAAACCCAGCAGGGATTGAAACTTAATGCTACAACTGTTGATAATGAAT
>DAOWIV010000136.1 GCA_030640725.1 Methanosarcinales archaeon
ACTCCGATAGAAAAGGCAGATAGAAACACTCCTGCCGTGTTCGGGGATTATATCGATATCTATGACATAGAGCAGGCGGTGGAAGACGAGGCGACGGTGAGGATCTATTACGAAAGCAGATTGGCAAAACTCGAATTAAAACCGGAAGAAAAGCCAAAAATCGATCCTGAGTTCGAGGAAGTGACGGAAGGCGAGGAAACTTACGAGAAAGAAAAATTGAAGAGCAAATGGGCACGGCTTGAAGCGATCGTCGGGAGCGAGACACGCATACAGTCTATCGCCTGTGATATCGTGGATCACTTCGAAAGCCGCCTTGAAGCGCTCGATGGCAAGGGCATGATCGTCTGCATGAGCAGGCGTATCTGTGTAAAACTTCATGATGAGATCGTCCGGTTGAGACCGGGGTGGTATCACGAAGACGATGATGATGGTTTTGTAAAAGTCGTCATGACTGGCTCTGCAGGCGATCCGCTGGGGTGGCAGGAGCATATTCGAACCAAACAGCGGCGTAGAGTGCTTGGGGAACGGATGAAAGACCCATCCGACCCGCTTAAGCTGGTTATCGTCAGGGATATGTGGCTTACCGGGTTTGATGTTCCAAGCCTTCACACGATGTATATCGACAAACCGATGCGCGGTCACGGACTCATGCAGGCGACCGCAAGAGCCAACCGCGTCTTCAAGAATAAGCCCGGTGGTCTTGTTGTTGATTATCTGGGAATTGCTCATGAGTTAAAGGAGGCGTTGTCAGAATATACCAGAAGCGGGGGGCGCGGTAAAACAACGTTTGATCAGGAGGAAGCTGTTGCGGTAATGCTTGAGAAATACGAGATCGTATCTGCGATTTTCCATGGGTTCGATCACTCTAAATTCTTTACCGGAACGCCAAAGGAGAGGATGAATCTTATTCCGGCTGCAATGGAACACATACTCAAGCAGGACGACGGTAAGGAGCGGTGTTTAAGATATGTGACCGAATTATCAATGACGTTTGCTCTTGCCGTACCACATGAGGACGCTCTCAAGATTCGAGATGATCTCGGGTTCTTTCAGGCTGTAAGGGCAGGTATTGCCAAGACTACCGCATCAACGGACAGACCACCGGAAGAACTGGATTCTGCGATCAGGCAGATTATATCAAAAGCCATCGTCTCGGATAAAGTTATAGACATCTTTGCTGCCGCAGGGCTCGAGAAGCCGGACATCTCGATACTTTCCGATGAATTTTTGGCAGAAGTCAAAGGAATGCCACATAAGAATCTTGCGCTCGAACTCCTCAAGAAACTCCTCAATGATGAGATAAAGATAAGATCAAGAACAAATCTGGTAGAGAGCAGGTCTTTTGCGGATATGCTGGAAAAGACGATCAAGCGATACCAGAATAAGAGTATAGAGACCGCCCAGATCATAGAGGAACTGATAGAACTGGCAAAAGAGATGCGCGAAGCAAGGCGTAGAGGGGACGAACTGAATCTGAGTGAGGAGGAGCTTGCTTTTTATGATGCTCTCGAAGTGAATGATAGTGCGGTTGCGGTTCTTGGTGATGAGACGCTTCGAACGATCGCACGAGAGCTTGTCGATACGGTTCGCAACAATCTGACGATTGACTGGACGTTAAGGGAGAGTGTCCAGGCAAAGCTCAGAGTGATTGTCAAACGAATTTAGGAAATATGGGTATCCTCCTGACAAGCAGAAGAAGGCGACAGATACCGTGCTGGAGCAGGCGGCGCTGATATGTAATGATTGGACTGAAGGTTGATGCGGCTAACAGGGAGTGTGACAAATGGGGGATGGAATGGATGAGACAACCACCTCATCACGAGTGGTCACGTGTCCCGGACGATCCGTTCACAGCGTTCTTCGAGTAATACCGCTCCATAACCTCCACGATATTCCTGACATCGCACTTGATCCCATTTCTCGCAAGTCCGTGCCTGAACTGGAGTTCACAACTCGGGCAGGTGGTAACGACCATATCAGGCTCGATCTCCCGGATCTCAGCCGCCTTTCGGTCAAATATCTTAAGAGAGATCTCGGGATGCAGGAAACTGTACGCTCCAGCCCCGCCACAGCACCCATCGCCGATCTCAACGAAATCAGAGACGATACGCTTCAATAACTCGCCCCCATTAACACCGATAGCCGCAAGATGGCAGGGATTGTGGTATGCCACACAGGTGTCCAGTTTCTTTCCGGAAAACGCGCTTTCATCGAGATGCTTCAGCAAAAACTCGCCGATATCGTAGGTGATCTCGGATACTCTCGCCGCAGCCCTGCTGACGTCATCGTTGCCATCGTCTTTCAGCAGTTCCGCAGACTTCCTTAGCATCATCGTGCAGGACGCACACGCCGTCACGATGGCGTCGTACCGCATGTCCGAAAACACAGAAACGTTCTTTCTTGCAACGTCCCTTGCAAGATCGTACATGCCCTGTTCTATCATCGGCAGTCCACAACACTGTTGTTCCGGGACAAAGACATTAAACCCGCTCTTTTCGAGCACCCTGATCATAGAGTCAAAGACGCCGTCATCAAGGATCATAGACGCGCATCCAGCGAATACTGCAACATTCAGCGAATCGCCGGCATTCATGTCATGTTTAGGTTCAACCGCCGGCATAGCTCCCTTCCGAAACCGGGGGATCGATCGTTTCAGGAGCATCTTTGCTGCAGGGTTTGTAATCGGGCGCATCTTCCCAAAAATTCGTGCGTACCTGCTGAATCGATCCTGATCGGATGCCCACGTATACATCGTCTGTCTGACCAGCAGAGGCGCGGTCTTCTGTGTGAATAGCAGTTCACCGATGCTCGCATGGCTCGGGCATCTCGTCGCGCACCTCAGGCAACCAAGACAGAGCTTGAGCGTCTTTTCTGCCTGACGTAACTCTGCTGCTGTCGTTTGTTCAAGATTTCCGAACCGCAGAAGCTGGAGAAACGACCTTGATCCGGTTTCCCCGCCCATCGTAGTCGATATCGGGCAGACTGACTTGCAGTATCCGCAGTTGACGCACGGTTGTTCAAACCGATTCACGTATTCTGTCGGATATTTGATGTCATCGGCGATCTCCCTATCGCTGAACATGACATCCGGGTTCAGGAGGTCTCGAGGATCGAATATCTCCTTAATCTGCCGCATATAGTCGTATATCGGCTCGCCCCACTCCTTCTCAAGAAACATCGTCCTCAGGCGACCCATCCCATGCTCTCCGGTCATGGTCCCGTCGTATTTGAATACCGCATCATATACGCGGTCCACGAGTCCCGGTAGCAGATCAATGTTCTTTGGATCGTTTAAGTTCAGCATCGGTCTGATATGTAGATTTCCTGATCCGGCATGTCCGTAGATCGCAGATACGATGTCGTACTCGTCGAATATCTCGTGCAGATCAACTATCAGCGGAGCAAGGTCTGATATCCTGACAGCAACGTCATCGACGAACGCATCAGGCTTTATGTCGGGATCGTAGTTTGTCAGGATCGGGACAAGCGCTTTCCTAACCGCCCACACCTTCTCCTGCACGAGAACGTCTTCTGCTTCGGATGCGACTTCTCCGCAGATGTCATAGCGATCATCGATCAGTTTTTCGAGATCGCGTATCCTTGATCTTCGATCATTCCCCTCAAACTCAACAAAGAGCGCGCTCACCCCCGCATCCGCAGGTATTCCCATATCAGGGTACTCTGAGCGCACGATGCTAAGGGATGTCGAGTCCATCATCTCGACTTTCGCAGGACCGAGTTCGTTGATATGCTGCACAGCATCGCCCGCATCATACAGGCTCCTGAAGTATATCGCACTGATGGACTTTCCTGCGACGATCGGAAGGACTTTCAGCCGTATTTTTGTAAAAATGCCGAGCGTTCCAACGCTTGAGGACATCAGGTGTGCGATCATCTCTCCAATGCTCTCATAATCGAGCAACGCTCTGATATTGTAGCCGCTTGCAATCTTGATCTCCTTTCGCATGTCCAGACGCTGGGTAACGTCAGGATCCGCGAGTATCTGTTTCCTTAACGTGAGCAAACCATCTGAAATCCGGTCCGGGATGGTTTTCGGATCGGCGGTGTCGATGATCTCGCCTCTATCGGATACAAACTCCACAGATGCCACATAATCGTCGATGGTGCCGTATTTGACGGATCGTGCGCCGCTTGCCTTTGTGCCAACGTTGCCGCCGATCATGCATATCTCAGAACTCGACGGGTCAGGTGGAAGAAACAGTCCTCTTTTCCCCAGATACGCCTGAAGATCGTTGACTATGACTCCTGGCTCTACATCCACAAAGAACTCGCCCGGTTCTCGCTCGTTCTCAACCATACCAATGATTCGGTTCATATTCTTCGAGCAATCAAGAATAATCCCCTCGCCAAGACAGCTTCCGGCAAGATTTGTGCCCGCAGCCCTTGGTGTGATCGGAAGTCCAAGAACCGCTGCCGCAACCGCACACTCACGCACATCATGGGCATCGAGAGGGCAGACGACAGCAGCCGGCATGACTTGATAGATGCTCGCATCGGTTGAATAGCAGTAAAGCGTCGGGAGATCGGTGTATACCTCGCCTTTCACGTTTCGGAGTGCTTTTTTGATGCGGTTCATCCCATACCCCCCTGATCGAAAGCAACGTATCGGTCTTCCAAAAACACAGTCTCCAAACCGCGGTCGTTAAGCTGTTGATGCTGCCGGTGCTGTATGTGCGTAAGTTGTTGCATAAGTATCATACATTACTGACAACTTGTCATGTCCGTGCCCATTACAGCTCACACCCCTGCGTCATACCTCAGAATCGCAGCAATGCCCCCAAACGCCCTCATCAACTGGTCTCCCTCCTCGAAATCGGTGGATATGAACTCTACAGTTGTCCCCATCTGGTCGCATAGCTCTGTTAACTCATCGACGACGTCTACAGTGCCCACGATCTTAAGATCAGATCTACATAAAGGACATTTCTCTTCAAAGTCGTCCGAGATATATTCTCTGGTCTCCTTTCTAACATAATCACAGTTCTGGCATCTGATGTCTGCACGCACCTGCCGCAGGTCCTCAGATATTAGTAGCGTACCAACAGCGCCCATTTCGAGGTTTGCACGCACCTGCTGATCCCCATAAGCGACAAGCCCACTATCACTTACCAGTTCCTGCATAAATCGTTGCATACTCCTCTTCTGCTTGACGACATCCAGATCCTGCAGGGCATCGGATGCAGCATCCACGAGCTCATAAAGACCCGATTCGTCAGTATATGCGATATCGAATAACCCTATGATTTTTTTCTGCAGTTCATGGTGTAAAAACTCGCCTTCAAAGAATTCTTCCTTTGTTGGCGAGGGTCCACCGATCAAAATCCCTTCAAAGTCCTTGTGATCGATGGTTAGAAATATTTCGCTTGCGCTGTTACCTATCTTCTTGTAAAAATCGTGGATTGCGATGAGGCGCAGTTGCTGGAATCTTTTTGCGCTCTGACCACCTTGTCGCTGTTTTCCAGGAACCGTGGATGTCAGGTGCTTGCGTGCATCAACAACTTTGCCACGCAAAAGCCCCACGGTCGCCTCCCTCCGATCAACGGCGAGGAGTCCGAACGTTTTTTTTTCCACAAGCATATCTTCGAGTGGTTCGAGATAAAAAGCAGAGTCGCAATGATATTTATAAGAGGTAATTGGCTCTGGTGGCTCGATGATTATCGTGTCAAGTGTTGTCCGATGTCCACCAAGCTCAAGTGTTCCGCAAAAGATTACAAATCCATTTTCAGGAGGTTTATTATAATATCTAAGGCGAGCAAGTACTGATTCAAGTGCGCTCTGTACGTTTGTCCGTGTGGATTTCGATTTGATGTTTGCAGCCTGTCCGTGCTCTGCCCTGAGCTGCGCAGTCACGTCAGAGATCAGTTTGTCATAAGGGATATAGAGTGAGATCAGTTCGGTGCCCTTCCCGGTCTTACGGCGCATCTCTTCGAGCTGCCGCTTGAATTCGTACCGTTTGTGTGCCTGTGATATCGTCATGCGTGTGGATGTATCGGTCGCACATCACTTTAACTATGTGACGCTATGTGATGCGAGGCGGTCACCCTTTCGCCACCCCGATCGGCACGACCTGCGCCACCCTGCATGCGATCCCGACCTGATGCACGACCTCCACGACCGCATCACTTGGCTTGTACACTGCGGGCGCCTCCTCTGCAAGCACGCTCGGATGCGTAGCCTTAACCGTGATCCCCTTTGCGAGAAGCTCTTTTTCGATTTCCGCTCCTCTGAATTTTCGCATTGCCGCCTTTCTGCTTCCGATCCTTCCGGCGCCATGACATGCACTCCCAAACGTGAGTTCCATCGCCTTGTCCATGCCACAAAGGATGTACGACGGCGTGCCCATGCTCCCTGGAATCAAAACAGGCTGCCCGACGCTTCTATATGCTTTCGGGACATCGGGGTGCCCGGCAGGAAACGCCCGGGTTGCGCCTTTCCTGTGCACATATACCATCTGCGACTTTCCATCGATTACGTGTTCCTCGAGTTTTGCGACGTTGTGCGCCACATCATAGACAAGATCCATCTCGACATCCCCGAAGAACTGGTGAAACGTCTCCCGGACCCAGTGTGTGATCACCTGCCGGTTTGCCCACGCATAGTTTGCCCCGGCACACATCGCTGCGAAGTACTCCTGCCCTTCCTTTGATTGCACGGGCGCACATGCGAGCTGACGGTCCACAAGCTCGATTCCGTACTTCTTTGCCGCTTTCCCGAGCACCTTCAGGTGGTCTGTGCAGATCTGGTGTCCTGCGCCCCGGGATCCGCAGTGGATCATAACAGTGATGTCGCCAACGCGTAACCCGAATGCGTCCGCAATGTCCTGATCATAGATCTCACGCACGCACTGCACCTCCAGAAAGTGGTTTCCGCTCCCGAGCGTTCCGAGCTGCGGCTTTCCCCGTTTCATCACCTTGTCGCTCACCTTGAGGTCTCCGGGAAGCTCGATTCTCCCGTTCTCCTCGCAGTGCTCAAGGTCATCCGCGACACCATAGCCCTCCTCGACCGCCCACTTTGCCCCGTCCTCAAATACCCGGCGCAACTCGGAGTCTGAGACCCGAAGCTTGCTCTTTGCGCCAACGCCGGTTGGAACTGCGTGGAAGAGTGCGTCGATCAGTTTTCGAATCTTCGGGCGGACGTCTTTTTCGGTCAGGTTCGTGCGGATGACGCGGACGCCGCAATTAATGTCAAAACCCACCCCGCCAGGGCTGATAACACCCTCTTCTGCGTCAAATGCCGCAACGCCCCCTATAGGAAAGCCATATCCCGGATGCGCATCAGGCATCGCCATCGAGTACTTCTGAATACCGGGGAGGGTTGCGACATTCGCTGTCTGTGTAAGTGTATCGATCTCCAGTCCCTTAAGCAGTCTCGGGGACAGGAATAACCTGCCCGGCACCCGCATCCCCTCAATAAAGTCGGTTGGGACGTCCCAGATGTAGTCTGTGACCCTGGTGAGCTTCGGCATCGTCTTTTTCTTTTTCGGCTGAGTCGTCATGGTGCTTACTCTCCCGCACCTCTTCAAATCAGTTGTGGTTGCATGGAATTGGGTGTTTTATCAACATCTGGCAACCGTCCACCCACAAAAAGCACACAATTGGAGAGTATCATTCCAACATATCTTGATTCGGTCCGGGAGTACCGGGGAATGTGTCGGGAAAAGATTTATTGCAAACTAAACAGCACAATTGCACAACAGCAGGATGAAAAATTTATTTTCAGGAGCCAGATAAACGAGATAAATCCCCATGATCTTCCCACCAGAATACAAAGCCGTCGGCGTGATCCGCACCGATGAAACGCTGTCTGTTGCGCACGATGAACTTCTGCGCCGCAAGACCCTCCGGAACACGGAGTCCGAGATGTACTTCCTCTCAGAGTATCTGATCATCTTTGCATCCGACGGCTGCGCTATCTACGCCGTAACAAGCAAAGGAAAGGGATTGTTTTGGAGTGTGACGTCGTTAACACAGATAGCATCAGGAGACGAAGTCGCACAACACGACAAACTCGTGAATATGCACAACCGGACCCGGCTTGTGAAAATATCCCGCGAATACGAGACCGACACTGTAAACACGGTCATATTCAAGAGTGTGGACCAACACCTCACATTCGTGCACAAACCGGATATGGGCGACCTCCTCGAGATCGACGTGATCGACGTGATCCCACCTGTTCCGGGCTGGCTCGTGTACATGGTCGGAGAGCTAAGCGACTGTCTGCTCGGCGAACTCGGTGTCGTGTTTACGCACAACATCCTGGACCTGAGGCAGTTCGAGGGTGCTGATGCGGTCTTCCCATGCTTCACATCGGGGCTCTCCGGGAGGTACCTTGACAGCGAGGAGATTACAGAGCCTGCCACCCTGATCGGCTGCGACATCTCAAAGATGATCCTTGATCAGCGGTTCCCGAAGATCCACTACAAATTTATCAACATCTGCTCGCAGACCAGCGGATTATATCCAATCACAAAGCCGTTCATTGCACGCTGCTGCCAGTCTGAGCGGGCAGGGCTTGTCGAGATCGATGGCATCGATGGCGTGGTCGTGCACTGGGCAGCATCTGGTTATGAGGTCGCGGATGCGCTGCGAAGTCTGGTACAAAAGGTACGGTCACAACCATAACCACATAACAACCATGATCATCGGAATCACAGGCACGCCTGGAACCGGAAAGACATCCGCATGTGCTCTTGTAGGGGGCGTCCTTGATCTGAATGAACTCATCAAGGACGAAGGGCTGCATCTGGGCGTTGACGGGGAGCGGGGCTCCCTGATCGCTGATATGGACGCGGTGTACGAT
>DAOWIV010000277.1 GCA_030640725.1 Methanosarcinales archaeon
CAATGCTGATGTGACTGGCAACGGCGTGGTTAACATCGGCGATGCAGTGCTGCTCTTCAACTGGGGCTCTTTCCCGAACGAGCGGGGATCGACGTACGTTCTACAGTGAGCTTGCGAAGGGAGAAATCCCTTCACTCTCTTCTTTTTTACGACTCCGACTGTTATGCCGACCAGTTCATACACCCACGGGTCTCTCAGACAAGTGCAAGGGTAAATTTATACAGGATTGGGACTAAGTCGGATATATCAACGGGGTGTGGATTCATTGTTCTGTGCAACGGCACGGATCAATCATGGGGATACTTGACATGAACACGAGAACGATTACATCATCCGCAGCAGCGGTGATTGCGGCGATAGTCTTTGCAATGACGCTGGCGCCAGCGATGGCAAGCCAGTCGCCAGATGAAGATCCATGCACAATTGTGCATCCGGATATCGGGGTTACGAACAGCACAGTAGATCAACACGTCTCCGATGTGACCGAAGCACTCCAATCGGCTCCACTGAATCCGGATTTTGTGGCTTACCAGAAGAGTCCGCTCAGGACATTCGGCGACCACATCTGCGGCTACATTCCCCCGCCCACGGATTTAAGCCACCTGGACGATATTCCGGTCAAAATAATTCGGGCACCAGGTGAGCTTCCCAGCAGTTTCGACTGGAGAGACTCCGGCAACGTGACCCCGGTCAAAAACCAGGCTTCATGCGGCACCTGCTGGACCTTCGGAACCACGTCAGTACTGGAATCGGCAGTTCTGATAAATGAGGGTGCAGAGTACAATTTTTCGGAGCAGAGCGTAGCCCTGTGCGTTGACCGCTCATGGACATATCTGTATGACGGCGATGACGACCCCTGCAACGCAGGTGGATGGGGCTGGCTTGCCGCCGAGGTTTTCATCAGGAAAGGTTCGGTTTTGGAATCATGCAATCCTTACAATACCACAGCTTTGAACTGTGACGGGTCGTGCGTATGCGATGATTGTACATCTGTCAAGAAAGTTGACGGATACAGGCTTGTAACGAATAACGGCTCAGAAATTGACATGATAAAAGATGCAGTATATGATCACGGACCTGTTACAATGTCTTTCTTTGTCAATTGGAGTGCGTTCGATGAAGTAGAACCTTGGGGAACTATTCATGACTACTATCCAAGCCCTGAATCTGCTAATCACTTGGTATCGATCATAGGCTGGAACGATTCTGTCCCGCATCCCAACCCCGCCCATGACGGAACAGGTGCTTGGATCGTCAAGAACAGTTGGGGCACAGGTTGGGGAAATGACGGCTTCTTCTACCTTGCATACAACTCAAGTTGTGTTCAGGGCATAGCCTATCTTGAGTACAAGGATCCAATCCCTGGTGAAGAACTGCTTTACTGGGATGAATCTGGTTTCGTAGATTCGGTGGGCTACGGTGACAGCAGCGCATGGATGGCAAGTGTCTTTACCGCAGATCAGTCCGGGAATTTGACCCATGTCGATTTCTGGACGACAAGCAACAATGCCGAGTATGAGATCTATGTCTGGGATGGTTATTTCGGAAGTGAACTTGCCAACCAGACCGGCATCTGTCCCGAATATGGTTACTACTCCATCCCACTGAGCACTCCGATTCCAATGGACGCAGGTCAGCAATTCACGGTTGGCGTCAACATGACTACCCCTGGTTATGGTTACCCCATACCTGTTGAACTGAACATTTCAGGGACGGTCAGTCCGACTATACAGAACAATGTAAGCTTTATCAGGCAGAACGCAAGCGATTCGTGGACGGACATGGCAGATCATGGCTGGAACGCCTGTCTCCGCGCCAGGATGGCGAGCAAACTCCCCTGCACACACGGCGACATCTGCGTGAACCCGACCGGCTGGTGGTGCAACAACGGTACGTTCAATACGAGCGGAACACCGATACAGTCAGCGGTGGGTAACGCGAATGCAGGCGAGACGATTTATGTGTGGAACGGCAGCTACAGCGAGAACGTGGACATCGGAACAGCGTCACTCACCCTGCAAGGTGAAGGCGCGGATGTGGTCACGGTAAATGCGGCGAGTTCGGGAGATCATGTCTTCGATGTGACCGCGAACCGGGTGAACATCTCAGGGTTTATAGCGACCAGGGCGACAGGTCCGGATTCTGCCGGGATCAATCTTTACAATGCAGATCACTGCAACATTTCTGATAACAATGTAACGAACAACGACTGCGGCATCTGCCTTGAGTCATCGAGCTACACCACGATGACGAACAACAATGCCAGCAACAACGTCTTCTGCGGCATCTACCTGTGGGCATCAAACAACAACACGCTTACGAGCAGCACCGCAAACTCGAACAACCAACGCGGCATCTACCTTACGTCTTCGAACGATAATGCGGTCACAAACAACACACTATCAGGCAACAACTGGGACATTTACATTAAAAGTACATCATCGGACTTCACAAACAACACCTTAAGCGGCACAACGATCTCCTTCACCTACAGCGGAGATGTGTCGCTCAAAGGCGCGAATTCGCCGGCGGCTGATCCAACCGGACGGCAGAGCATCGGCAGATTCGTAAACGTCACGAACCAGAGCGCAGATGCATGGATATTCTTAAACTTCAGTTATTCTGACTCTGATGTCAGTGAACTGAATGAATCGAGCCTGAAGGTATGGAAGCATAACGGCACATGGTATGAGGATAGCTGGAATGGGGCACGGTATCTGAATACCACCGCCAACGTGGTTGGTGTGAGCATCACGAGTTTCAGCGTGTTTGCACCGATGGTTGTGTTACCACCACCAGACATCACGTCCTGCACTCCGGAAACGCCGGTCAGCGACGAACCGAATGCGACAAGAACATTCAGCATCACAGTCAACCAGACTGTGAATGTGACATGGTACATCAACGGAACAATCGTTCAGGATACGAATACCAGCGTAACAACTGCGAACTACACGAACACGAGTGCGGCTCTCGGAGTCTGGAACGTCTCGGCTGTGGCAAACAATGCAAACGGAACCGACATGCAGACATGGATCTGGAACGTAGCGCCAAGAGTCCCGGGCGATGTGACCGGCGATGGCGATGTTACCATCGGCGATGCAGTCCTGCTCTTCAACTGGGTCTCGTTCCCGAACGAGCGGGAGACGACGTACGCACTCACCAGAGCAGACAATGCTGATGTGACCGGCAACGGCGTGGTGAATATCGGCGATGCAACGCTCCTCTTCAACTGGGTCTCGTTCCCGAATGAGCGGGGGACGACGTACGTTCTGAAGTGATGTGAAAGGCAGAAGATTGGTTTTTTGGTCCGCCGATTCAGGAA
>DAOWIV010000166.1 GCA_030640725.1 Methanosarcinales archaeon
AGAGTGGTGCGTGTGATGGATTGACATCCCAGCTCTCCTGATCGCGCAATTTTGAAAGCATTCCGATCACAGCGTCTGATCCGCACAATAGTGCAGCATACTTGTCAGACTCGTATTTCACCGATTCCCGGGATGTGATCTGGATCAGGAGTGCCGCTGGTGGCGCAAGGAGGGATGTTACAAAGAATTTGATCAGTTTTGGCGCAGGCTCGTACTCCTGCCCAAATCCTGTGAATACCGCACCCCAGAGCGCCGCGACCGGAAGCATGGTGAGTATTCCGGCAAGAACAGCAGCAATCTCTTGAAGTCTGCGCCTGCTATGAGATTGCGCAATCTCATGCACCATCATACACGAGAGTTCTTCAACGCTTAAGCGTTCGATCGCTCCTGTTGTGAGGACGATAGAACCATTCTTCCGGTTTCCAACGGAAAACGAGTTAACAACCGGAGACTCGACAAAATAGAGTTCTGCCGCAGGCATGCCCGCGTCTCTCGCAAGCTTGAGCATCTGCATGTACAGGGGATCATCGAATGACGCTTTTTTAGCGCGATACCACCTGAGAAGGATCTGACGGCTGAATATGAAACAAGCGACCACTATGAGGAGAACCGATGCACCGAGTCCCGAAGCAAGCATTAAGAGGATATTCATCTCATACCAAGCCTCCGATCTGTTGTTCTGCGTACGGGGTAACACGGTTTCCGTCGATCTCGAACTTCAGCCAGCCATCAAGAATCAAGGTCTTGTCATCGATCGTGATCGGCTCGGTGTTCTTTATCACGATCCGGTTAGCAGTGATCGCAGAGACCTTGAATTCACCGTATCTGTCCCCAATATTGATCTTCTTTACCTCATCTGAGCACTGTTTGATACTCTTCAGCAGAACGAAACCACGTTCATCGTCCTCGAAGATTGTCTCGATGGTGCATTCGAAGACCGGTACATCGCGTCCCGTGACCGATACGCTGTACTCAAAGACCTCCCCTTCTGTGCAGACATCGGATTCCACGACGTCACCTTCATGCTCGAGTTCCAGCCATGCTGTTCCGCCTGTGATGAATATATCCTTCAGTATCAGAAGATAACCCTCACGCAGTGCGTAACCCTCACCTATATTCAGCCGCACCTCATCCTCGTCGCTATCATTCACAAGAATTCTGCTAAGTATGTCTGCGCTCTCGGAATTGAACGATCGATGTCTCTGCCCGAGAAAACCAGTCTCATCAGCGATCACATTCACCGTATAGGTCGCATTCCCTGTTGCAATGAACCGGTCACCAGAGAAGTAGACCGTCAGTTCCTCATACAACTCCCCGGTATCGAAATTATAAGAGAATGCCGGATGGTTGTCACCGGTCAGGTTCATCCAGCGTCCGGCTTCCGCACGATATGACGACGGCGTTCCTTCCAGCTTATACGTTCCGCTCCGGGTCTTTGTCGTGTATAGGTACGCGTAACGCCTGTTATCGGAAACCTCGAATCTGATGGTGTCATTCAGGATGCTGCATCTTCCGCTGAAGGCGATCGACTCGCTATTCCGAAACACAATTCCGGATGAATCGATCTTATCGATCTCAAACTCCCCGTACCGTCCGCCGACTCTGACATGCACCGGTGTATCCGAGTAGAGGTACAGATCATCGATCTCCACGGACTGATCAGGCAGTATGTCATCGACCGTGCATCTGAAGATGCGTATGTCATCGCCAACACCATCGATGTGGCTTCGGTATTCAAACGTCTCGTCCTTGCCAAAGACACCGGAATCGATGGTTTCATAGCTCTGGTTCAGTTTGAGATGGGCGGTCTCCTGCACACCATCTACATCACAGAGTGAGAGGTTGTAGCCACCCCCAAGCTTCCATGTCTCATTTGCATGCATGGTTCTGCCGCGCCCATCGGCGATCGTTGGTAGCAGGAGATCAGGTTTCGAACCCGGGATCATGTATCGCTTTCCGAGATAACGGATGCTCTCACCACTGGTGCTCACTGTGTACGTGGCGTTTCCTGACTCGACGAAGCCGTCCTGGCTGAAGTATAGTACGAGTTTCTCACCGGAATCCAGTTGATCGCAGTTCGAACTTGTGAGCGTCATCGTTCTGCCGGCGTAGATCGGCATCGGGATGCCACTGAGTTGTACGCTCTGCACATATCCTGCAACCTCAGTCTCACTCTCCACTTCCCCTTCGAATTTCCCAAACTCGACATTGTCCCACCACACCCGGAAGTCAGTGCCTCCGGTTTCCTCATGCACCCGGAGTGTGAGGGTGTTGTTTGATGCGAGCAATACAGGCGTCTCGACGCGCTGCCAGCCTTCGTCACCGGCAGCATCATCCTCCCAGACAAGGATATCGTTGAGCAGCACCTGTTTCGTGTGACGCCTTTCGGTGTCAGACGTCTGCGAGTCCCTCACGTCAAACGTCAGAAGGACGATTCCCCTCTCGCCAGCGATCTCCTGCGAGATTGCGCCGAAGTCTCCGGGCAGTGTGCTCGCATTCTTAGGGATGCCGATCTCGTACGAGCGGTGCCCGAGCGTCGAGGTGGTATTGGTATAGCTGCCCGTGAGATTCCCTTTTCCGGTATATTCCCAGTGTCCGTCGTATTCCATGTCCGAATTGTAGATTGGAGGCGGTGTTATCGAGTAGTTCATCAGAGAGCCGGTATTGCTGTAATCAACCGATGACGAGACCGTTCTCACCTCGTACCGGTGCAGCGCACCCCCCTTGCAGAGCAGAAACTCAAGCGGGAGATATGAGCCGATCGTCTTTGGTGTGAAGGTCAGGTTCAAAACCGCATTTGTGCAACTTGCAATACCGAGCTCCCCTTCTGCAACCACATCCCCTCCGAGCTTCAGATAGAGTGTGTAATTTGTGTATGCAGGCTCGTAGCTCTCGATAACAACCGAAACCTCCGCCGGGGTATCGAGAAGAAGCGACGGCTCGTAATACGACACGTCCGTCGTTGTGAGTGTCTCAAATCCAACATCGTCCCACCACACCGAGATATCCGGATTGTCCTTCTCTGAGTACACCCTCATGACCAGCCGGTTGGACTTCTGCAGCACCACCGGAAACTCGATCTGCTGCCAGCCCTCATCTTTAGCCGCACTATCCTCCCAGACGATTGCATCATTCAAGAGTATCTGCTTTAGGTACCCTGTGGTATTTGTGAGAATCGAATCGCGCACAGCAAACCTGAGCACGGCAAGCCCGGGTGCTGGCGATGGGATGTCCTGTTCGATTGTGCCATACCAGCCCTCACCGGGTTTTACGGATACAATCTCGTAAGAATGGTTGGATGAGTGCGATACGCCGGAATAATTGCCGGTGAAGTTCCTGTTACTCCTGAATGTCCACGAACTGTTCTCTTCCATGCCGCCATTCGGGACATCAGGGGGAATGATCAGGTAATTCAGGAGGGTGCTTGTGTCGTTGTAGTCAATCGAGGAACTGACCCAGAGATGCACGGACCGATGCCGCGTCCCGTCCTTGTACAGGACAAACTCGAGTTTCAGACGGTCTCCTGTCCGATCCGGGACGAATGTTATATTCTCGAGCCATTTCTCCTTGTGAGCAAGGGTCATCTTTCGTGTTTCGAGCACGCCCGCCCCGAGTTTCACCTGAAGCGTGTACTCTGTGGGTGCATGTTCGTAGTTCTCAACACCGACCGCAATTGTTGAGGGCTCGCCGATGTGCAGGTCTTTCTGGTAGCCTTCCGCCTTACCGTCCGGACCGAGAATGTAAAGGGCTGAAAACTCCTCTTCCTCAAACGTGAGCTTGGCATAGATGAGCATGCTGCTTGCGATGATGATCGATCCAATAAGCGATATCATGAGCATCCGTTCGATATCACTCATCTTCTCGTCATCCGCCCGCAGCGACTCGATGAACCCCTGATAATCCACAAAATATCTCTTATCTTCCGGAGTTAGCGTCCGTGTGATGACAGTCAATAGCAGAAGGAACACCGTTATCGCAGAGAGTGTGAGCAAAAGCGGCATCGGTCTGAAGAGGTGTGGCGTCACGCTGATTGCAAAGCCATCAAAGACTGTTATCGCAATACTCAGACCGATGCTGAGCGTGAACCGCTCGATCCCGCTGATCTCCCCCATTTTCGGAAACATCGCCGCGATAAGCGCATATCCCGGGAGAAATAACAAGATTATCAGTGAAAAGGGAATTCTGAGCGGTGTATCGTTGAATGGCTCGACAAGAACAAATAGAATGCATAGACCTGTCAGTATGACAACCACGATCAGGTCGATATAGTATTTTAATGTTCCCTCTGCCATCGAATATAACCTATACAATGTGATCTTATATCAGTACGGCACGTAGAGCGCGATAGCACACGTCGTGGCGGTGAGCGCATACATAATCATGACGATCTCTCTCTCGGTCATTGGATAATAGTACGGCGGCAGCCATTTCAGTGTCAGCTTGTTTGGAACCTTGATCGTGCCGTCATCTTGCAGTCTCCCGAACTTGAATGAGTCGTATTCTCCGGGCGGCGTGCCCCGCCTGTGGCAGATCTTTCGCCGCACTCTCCAGTAGAAGTACATGAGAAAGTTGATCGTGTGCGGGAAGAGCATGACGATTCCGGATATGAGAAATCCCTGAAAGACGATGAATGTGCCCATGGCAGCGCCGATCAGCATCGCACCGGTGTTCCCCTCAAAGATCGATGATAGGTACCTGTTGCGCGTCCAGAACGCGAGATTCGCTCCGAAGAAGGCTGCAAAGATTGTGAGATGCTCGATTCTCCCGACCATGAATGATTTTAGCAGGAGGAAGAATAAGACTATCGATGAAAGCCCTGACTGGAGTCCGTTGAAACCGGAATGCATGTTCACCATGTTCGCAACGACCATCACGTATACCGGAGCAATGATATAATAAAAGCATATTATCGTAGCAGGCGTCGTATCGAAGAAATGGCTGATTGTTCCCATGGCTTGCGGCTGGAGGATCAGTGCGATCGGATACGACAGGAAATACGGGAAGAATATCTTGAGCCACCGGTTCCGGATCCGGAGATGGTCATCCAGTATCCCGAAGATCGCGTACATCACTGCAATGTAAACGATGATGAAATTGATCGTTGAGTTGCAGAAGATCACCGATGCACTCAGCATGACAAGAACGACAAGCCCGATGAGTAAGCCGCCGTTCGTCGGAACGCACACCTCGCCAGCCTTGTAGTAATCCCTCACGACCATGCCGCTCGATTTGAGTATCCTGATCATTTCCGGAAGTGCTACTATCGTCAGCACAAATGAAAGAAGAGCGAAGATCACGATATCCTGCGCATCAGGAGATATGTTCATGGTCTGCCAACTGCCCGATATAGATATTCCCTGGAACGGAGTTCTTCCGGATCAAGGATGCCCCTTCCGTCCACAACCACCTTATGTCGCATCAATCTGCCGAGCAGGTCCCAGTCGATCTCCTTAAATTCGGCATGATCCGAGGCGATCAGGATCGCATCGATTTCATTAATCCCCTCGCCAGAGCCGAGATCAAAGGGGATTGCTCCGAACCGCTGAACCTCACTACCGAGCACCGGATCGTAAGCAAAGACCTCTGCACCTCTCCTTTTCAGTTCATTGATCACGTCGATTGCCGGACTGAATCTCGTCTCGTTCACATCGCCGCGGTATGTAACACCTAAGAGAAGCACGCGTGCACCCGATAGCCCGACCTCGATCTCTTGAAGCGCATCTTCAAGCAGATCCACGGTGTACGCGGGCATTCCATCGTTGATCCGGCGTGCGAGCCTCAGCATATCGGTACTCGCCTCTACCGTATTTATGATAAAGTACGGATATACCGGGATGCAGTGCCCGCCAACGCCGCATCCAGGCGCATGGATGTGCGAATACGGCTGCGTATTTGCCGCATCAAAGACCTCTCTTGCATCGATTCCGAGTTCATCGCAGACCATGGCGAGTTCGTTTGCAAGAGCGATGTTCACATCCCGGTACAAGCCCTCAAAGACCTTCACAGACTCTGCAGCAGTTGCATCGCTCACAGCAATGACGCCCTTCTTGTTAATCGTCAGATACAGTGCTCTCGCGGTCTCTGTGCTCACACTATCGACGCCGCCAACGATCTTCGGGTACGCGCCGGTGATATCGATGATCGCCCTGCCTGACGAGGTGCGCTCAGGGCAGTGCGCAACCCCAAAATCACCAATCTTGTGTCCCGACTCTTCCAGTATCGGAAGAATCATGTCCCTTGTTGTGCCGGGTGGGACAGTGCTCTCCTGGATCACAAAGTCCCCGGGATTAAGCCCCTTTGCGATATATGCGCAGACAGACCGAACGATCGACATATCCGGATTGTTATTCCGGTCAAGGAGCGTTGGGACGAGTATGACCATCACATCAGCCTCTTCTGCCGCATGTACGAGGTCTGACGTTGCAGAAAGCCGCCCTTCGCCGACGTTCCTTTCCACGAGTTCAGGAAGTCCGGGCTCGCCTGTTACATGGCATATTCCCTGATTAATGCCACGCACGACTCCTTCATCGATGTCAGCACCGATCACACGCGCGCCAGCGTCCGCAAAGACTGCTGCGAGCGGGAGCCCCATCTTCCCAAGCCCGCATACCGCAATCGTTACATCGCCCGATGCGACTGCCTGCCTGATACTCTTTTCCGGCTGTCCGTAGATTTTCATGACCTCACCCGGAGTTATCTAAAAGAGATATTCTATTAATTTTTCTGTGCATGAAACCCCCTTTCCGGATTTGTTCTTCTGTACTTTTACATGGCGCGGGCGGTGTTTAATAGTTTTCGATTCAGAAGAAGTCCCACTCACCCGTGCAGACCACGTACACAAGCAGCAGAAGGTTTGCGGTCGCATGTGCAGCCACACATGAAGACAGGTTCTTCGTTCTGTACAACAGCAGATTCAGCAGTATCGCCGTCAATATGCCGGGAAGCCACCGGAAATGCGAGAAACCAAAGAACAGCGTCACAATCGCGAATGATCCGAACGTGTACGCACCGATCGGCACATCCTGCCACTTCGAATCGATCGCATACCGCATCAGAAACGATCGGCAGAAAAGTTCCTCGATAAACGGCGCAACAAGCACGCTGCCCGCGAACCTTGTGAGGATCAGGAATCCGAACGTGGCTGTATCGAAGATGGTCGGATCATAATGAACGTCTGCGGAAGAGAACACAGGATAGTGTCCCTCCAGTCCAATCCACAGGATGAATATAATCGCGCCGATGAGAACCGAGGTGCCATCGAGCCGCCTCTCCGCAAGTTCCGCGTACAGGCTCCGGTATCTGATCAGGATGTAGCCGACAGCAATGGTTCGCAGGCAGTAGGTGATGTAGATGTGATAGTCCTCAAAGCCCGGGAGTATGGCGCGTGTCAGATCGCCCATCACGAGGTAGATTGCGAATGGGAAGACGTATTTCCATGTGCCATCGAGGTGCCAGAGTTTTTCGAGGAGATCGTAGCGTGCGTGGTTGCG
>DAOWIV010000214.1 GCA_030640725.1 Methanosarcinales archaeon
CATCACGATGGTTGTTCGAAGCACGGTGGGCGTGGTGAGCAACGTGCATATAGAACGGATGTAGACCTGCTATACGCCAATTTCCTGATAAACTGAAAAGCGCGAGCACGACGATCCCTGCACTTATTTCCCCATAATATCCTGCATCCTCTTTGCAAGCATCAGGATCCCGATGGCAACGATCCCCATCCCGAGATTTCTGACCACGCCTGCTTACGGAATCTCGAGACTTTTCATCATTTTCCGGAAACGCCGGATTGTCTCGAAAAAACGGGGAAAAGAAGAAAAGTATAATGGTCAGTCGGATGTGCAACAACACGAAAGACGTTGAGACGTGGGTTGACAACACTCTTCGCGTCTCTGCGACTTTGCGACTTTGCGTTAAACTGAGAATGAGAACGCAAAGAACAAAAATCCTCCAGTTGGTGATCCTGTTGTATGAGCATCGGTTGCTCTTGTGTTCATAGTCAGATTGACCATTACAGAGAAAGAAGAAAAGAGGAAAAAAGAAAAAGGAGGCTCAGGCAAACAGTGATTCGTCCACCTCAGCCAGCAGATCATTCTCATTGTCGATCTCATCGAGCATAGCCTCGAGTTCAGCAAGTTCGCGCTCCAGATCCTCAAACTCGAGTTCAGCAAGTTCGCTGGATGCTATGTCCGCCACCACCTGAGCCTCATCTGACGCGGGTGGCGTGTCTGGCACAGCGCTCTCCGGTTTCTCATCGACGCACCCGGAGAGCACGGTTCCTGCCAGAAGGAGCAACATGACTACGTATCTTACGTTCATCTCACACCTCCTCGCTCGTGTTTACGCTTTCGTTTCCGGCTTCAGTTTCGTTTCCGTCGTCTGCACTCTCGTCCTCAACTGCGGTTCCGCTCTCGACCGCTGTTTCGCTCATGACCACTGGTGCCGATTCTACCAGATAGGGGTTGCGCCACTCGCCAGACCTCCCACCGACAACCTCGTATGATCCGGTTCCGATGAGAACAGCCGTTCCAGTACCTTCCACAACCAGTTCGATCCCGGTTCCTGTCATCGTCACGACCACGTCGCTGCCGGAGATCGTCGCATCGCCATTAAATCCGGTGTAGATCACTCTTGCGCCATCCTCTGTTCTGGTGCCTTCGCCGGTGATGTTGATTGCCATGTCGCCAGCGCGGTCACAGACCGAGAGCGAGCCAGCGTCTGCCGAAAGCTGCATCTCGATATCGCCCCTGACAATGGCAGTTCCGGATCCTTCCGCTGTGAGCATGCCGGTTCCGTCCAGTATCACCGAACCTGCCTCGTACTCACGCAGTTCCAGGAAAATCGCTCTTATGATCCGGTTTGCATCCCTGATGCAGGCGTTTGCCTTGCGGACCGCCTGACCCACTTCGTCAGGATCGCCGTCTTCGAGCGCGTCTTTTGCGAGTATGTGACTCGTCCCGACGCAAACAATCTTGTCATCGAAACGATCGAGTTCATCCTCGAGACTCGTGGTATCGACGCCCTGATCCGCGAGTTTATCGATCTCCTCGCCCAGCCGATCAGAGAGTTTCTCTGACTTTTCAACGTAGTTTCCGATCCTTGCAATGATCAGGTGCCTTGTATGGCGCGCAATCTCACTGCGGATCTCGCCCCACTCGCCTCTGATGTCCCGGGCAACCGATATGATGTCGGCGGGGGTGTCAGCGTTTTCCGCCTCAAGCTTCTTGCCTTCGAGCCTCAGCATGTACCGATCGATGTTCTCTGACGCGCCTTCTGGTACGTCACCCTGCTGCTCGGCAGCCCTGATCCGCGCCTGCAAACGCTCCAGACGTCCGGTCATCCGGTCAATCGTCCGCAAAAGGTGTTCCTGAGTCCTTGTCTGGAGCCGCTCGCGGAGTTGCTCACGTTCTTCAGGTGTTTTCGCATTTCTGAACTGCTCTCTTGCGTTCAGCAAAGCCTGTCCGGAATTAAGATGTTGCTCCGTTGTGTTCGCGTATTGCTTCACTCTGGCAATCTGTGGTCTCACATCTCGTGGTTGCTTGCGCAATTGATTAGCCACGCCCACGTATGGTTTGACGGACTGTGCACCGCCTGATCTACCTGATGTGACCGCATCGTCCGTCTCATTGGTCTCATTATCCGCAGTGGATGTATCACTGTCTGATACGTCCATATCTGCCTTCTTGCTCATGTCTGCTGCCTTGTTGTCCGCCGCTGCGAAGCCTGGCACGAATGCGCACGCAAGCAGCAGCGAAACCACAAGTAGCGTTTTCATCTGTTTCATCGTCTTGTACCTCCGGTTAGGTTATGTTCTATTGTTCCGAGTCCGAGCGGTTTTTTGCTCGTATGTCACACTCGTCGTCGTTATAAGATAAGCATACTTTCGCTTTCCTACTCTTTAACGCTTTATTACACTTTACCATCCTTCACCCACGGTTGTAATTTGATTTAACCCTTTACCCCCCGATCTTTTACTGATGCCAGCGATGTGCGCGGTTGTTGGCTATTATGTTTGAATTGTTTTCGGATGTATTAATAGTATGGGACGGGCTGCTTACGAAGCCACGTGGGATACGGCGGGACTCTGGCTGATCTCGCCCGGACCCCGGGTTGTGCCAGCAAACCTTAATGATGATTCGAGCACAATTGTAAAATAATATCACAGTTAACAGATATATAACAGCCATGAGTGCAGTTGGGATGTGCGGTTGGTGAATGCCAAAGCGATGCAGACGAATGCAGCGGTTGCGATGTTAGTTATGCTACCGATCTGTTTTAGCACCGGGCTTTTCATTCCATTGTGGGATTTTCCTGCGATTGCCGGGAATGACTCCATAGCAGCCACGCCAGTGCTGTCACCCGCGACATATACCGGCGTCTCTGCAAACACCAACCGGAGCATCTATCTGCCGGGCGAGGTCGTTGGGCTTGAGATCGTTCTTCTCGATCGTGAGGGGTCTCCCGTTACCGGCGCGTGCGTCAATCTCAGCATCACTGCGCCGGACAATGTCACGCACCAGTATTCCACGCACGATGGGATTACCGAGATCGGGGGCGGTGTGTACGGGGCAGCGTTTGATCATACCGGTGTTGAAGGACGGTACTGCGTGAATGCGAGCGCGGTGATCGAGGAAGAGGAGTGCTCCTTTGATACGTACTTTCTGGTGCAGTCAGCGTATGATTTTGATATCATGCGGACTGCAGAGAGCGTGATCGATCCGACCGTGCAGGATCAGTTCGATGTGGTGGTGGATATCGTTTCGCATACGGATGCGGGTACTGTCGTGATCAGAGAATGCGTGCCTTCGGTGTTTACGGTATTTACGGATGCGGATGTTGCTTACGAGAATGATACAACGGTTCTGACATGGCAGAGGGATCTGGTGGATGCCAGGACGTCTGTTAATTATTCGTACTCGGTGCCGATGGAATGTCCGAAATTGTATGAGCTTGGACCGATGGAGATCGGGTATGATGATCGGGTGTTTGTCGAGGCTGGGGTGTGACGGTAAGCTCAAAGCTTTTGTGGTTCCACTCGAATTTAATCGCATAGTCAAATCAACGA
>DAOWIV010000074.1 GCA_030640725.1 Methanosarcinales archaeon
CATCCTGAGGACTTCGGAGGCAACCTCGAGGGATATGTGATGGACAACCAGCTTGCGTGGATCGAGAGCGTCCTTTCTGATGCAGAGGGCGATTCAACGATCGAACACATCTTTATGTTCGCGCATGAGCCAGCGTTCCCGAACGGGGGGCATCTGCATGATGCACAGTGGTATAATGGAGGAGACTCCTCTGAAAACGAGGATTACTATGGAAACCCGCTTGATCGGTTGCATGTTATCGAGCGCAGGGATGAACTCTGGGAGGCGATCAGTCAGAATGGCAAGGTTGTAGCCGTCTTCTTCGGTGATGAGCACAACTACAACAGGATGTCTGTCGATTCCGAGACACCTGTGTACCTCGACGGATCAACGAATCCGAATTTCACAAGTCCGGTCTGGCAGATCATTACTGGCGGGGCTGGTGCGCCGTTTTATGCGCAGCAAGAGACACCGTGGTCCGGTGACGTCGAATCCTTCTATCCGTCCAAGCACTACTGCATGATCAGTGTCGATGGAGGAGAAGTCTCCTTAAAGGCGATAAGTGACTCGGGCGAGGTCGTGGACGAGTGCGTGCTTCGAGATGGGGCGCCTGCTGGTGATGCGAGCACAACCGAACTATCAGCAGAGGTTGTTCCGGCGATCTCAATCACGGTTGAGACAACTGCCCTTGACTTCGGAACAGTGGGAGCGGGTTTGAGTTCGGATGCATGGCAGATCAGGATCGCAAACACTGGCACCCATAATGTCAGTGTTACCGCGGAGATCGGGGCAGACGAGAGCGGCTTCTACGAGGGGGCGCTCAGGCTAAACGGCGGTTCCGTGGACGGATTATCTGTTGGGATACCTGCTGACATCACCGACTTCGAACACGCAGAGGATGTCGCGGCATCGCTTGAGGTTCCTGAATGGGCTGGTGGCGAGTACGATGGAACCGTGCTATTCGTGGCAGAGGGGATTTAGGTCCCCTCTTATTTTTCGTGAAGAAGGAGGCATTGATAATGAATAAAAAAGATTTCCTGACGCTGACAATAGCCTTTTTGTCGCTTATTGCATCCCTACAAACAGCATCCGCATTAGGAGTGGGAGCATCCCCCGACAGGATCGATTATGGGGTTCTGGATGCAGGTGACGGATCAGCAAAGAGTCTCTACGTCATCAACACAGGCGATGAGGTTGAGAGGATCGTTGTTGCAACAGAGGCATTCGAGAATATAACCGAACTATCTGCTTCCGAATTCACATTAAATCCGAAGGAGAGCAGATTGATCAATGTTACCATGGATATCCCATCTGACTTTGAGGTGGGGGATCATTCGGGAAGCATTCTTATCACAGGTTTTCCGGGTGCGTCAACAGGTCTTGGCATCGGAGCGTCTGTCAGGATACCAGTGGAATTTTCTGTGGAGAAGAAACCAGTCCCATTGGTGGCTAGCGGAATCGCCATCATCGGTTGCGTATGTTTGATGCTCACACTTCTTGTTTATGTCAGAAGATTAAGATGAGACTCACTTACATCGTCCTATTTTCTCTGCTTCTGCTGCTGACACCAGCACTCGCCGCAGCAAACGAATGCCCGGACGACGATCTCGACACTGATGTCGAATGGGTGGGAAGCGGTAGCGCAAGCATCGCATGGGGCAGGACGTGTGAGCTTGAGGCAAATGATGAGGTGTACATCCTGCGGGCTGACGATTTCGATTCCAGTCTGAACGCATCAGCCATATCGATCGAGAAGGATGGGGATGTGCGGAAAAATATCCTGCACACCAACCTGCGGTCTGATGACAGTTGGTTCGACTGGGATTCTGAGATAAAAGTGGAACTGACCGATATAACCACGGATTCACATAAAACCCCGTCAGCACACCTTAAATTTTATCGCAGAGGACTTCCTAAGTTTGATATCGATATCGATGCGACATCCGAGGATTTCGGTGAGCTTCACGTATCCTCGGACCAGTATCTTCCTGAAAAAGAGAAGACGATCACGATCGATGTTAGAAATACGGGTGAAGCATGGATAGAGAATGTCAAACTGCGAGTGGACATCGGAAAACTGAAACTGAAGGGATACAACGGCTTTGAGTTCCATGATCAGATCATATCCAAGAATTTTGGGTGCATGGAGAAAAATAACAAGGAATCGATCAATTTCACGGTTATTGCACCAGCATGGGATAGAACAACCTCCCCGTATGAGATTAACTACAGTATATCGGCACTTGTCGAGGGGGTTGACATCAAGGGCGGACGGTACGAGGCAAACAACTCACTGAACCTCTCCTGCACCGACCCGGAGCTCCGAATAATAAAATCGGTCTGCTATGACGAGATCAGCATGAGCCCGTGCAATCTCGTGAGATCGAATCAGTACAGTCTGCGCGAGGTGGTTTTCTGTATGCCAGAAGCGCTGATCTACAACGTGAGTGAGTGGAGCATCGTGGAACTGGGGGTCTACAACATCGGTTTCTACCCGGTTTACGATCTCAATATCACAGATTCCACCATCCCGGACGGTTTCAGGATCGCTGGTATTTACGAGAAAGGCTCTCCAATATTCGTATCCGAAGATTGTCCATACCATATACGCTACAAGCTCTATCCGGCAGAGCCAGGCGCGTATGAATCCGATTCGCCGTCTGCCGAGGCAAAATTTTACGGGAAGAATTTTTCATGGGAATCAAGCGGCGTCTCGATCACGGTTCACGGACCCGACATCAATCTGACCAAATCGGTCGCAGAATTAGATGGTGGTGACGAATACCGGGTTACACTTAACGTGCGAAATGATGGTGACCGTGCCGCATGGATCAATCTAACAGACACCGTGCCCGGCAGTGCCGGATATGTCAAGAGCAGTGCAGAGGAGGGAATTGAGGGCGGCAGCCTGCCGCTTGATGAGTGGGACCTTGAAGTCCACGCGGTCAACGATTCACATACCCTGACGATGGAAGGCGTTCTTCTGCCGCCGGGAAAATCCCTTGAGGCATCCTATCTGATACGTCCTGACCGGTTTGATGAACCGGATCTTCCGTATGCAGAGGTTTTGTTCCGTGCTCGAAACTACTATAAAGGCATCGTCCGCTCATCGTTCCGGGCGTCGGGTGCCGGTGTGGCGCAGGTCTGGGATCCGTCGTCAGGTAGCTGGGTAACGCCGGATAACCGGTCAGATGAGGCTGGCATCGATGAGACCGCGGTACCGACAGCGACACCAACCCATGACCCAACCGCGTCCAAAACATCGCAGCATGTTTTGCTGAACAGGTCAGATGACAATCAAACAAATCAAACAACACTGCAC
>DAOWIV010000002.1 GCA_030640725.1 Methanosarcinales archaeon
CGACATCGACATCCCACCCTTGCCGATAATAGCGCGTACACCAAACCGTTTCAGAAGCTCACCAGTGTGCAAGTCCATGCGGGCGCTTGTGGTCGGTCCTGCTGCAACCACCTGCCACGATCCATCCGCATCCCGCATGACCGGACCACAATGATATACCACAGCACCATCAGAGTCAAACGGAGTCGCAGGTCTATGCAATATGCGCTCGTGAGCCCGGTCTCTGGCTGTAACAACTGTTCCGTCCAGATACACGAGATCACCAGCACGAAGCCGGAGAATGTCAGACAGGGTAAGCGGAGTCTGCAGGTGGTGGGTGGTCATGCTGTTGTTTCTGGCACTGCCCGGATTAAAACATTGTCCACCCGGCGGAGCTACCGATCTGGCTCAACTCCCGGAACCCGGGGTTTTGATCCGAAAATCTGACGCGTGTGATTGATTTACGCTGATTATACTCTTCCTTTCATATTAGCATCCTGTTTCCGGGTTACCAGACCAAAAAATCCCCTTCATACACTATCGTCTCAAGTTGTGGCGGTGTGAAGTGTAAAAACTGACAAAACTGACCAAAAAATTAAAAACCACCCCAAATAGCTGCAAAAGGAAGAGATGCTGGCGCAACCAACACGCCAGCAAAAGCACACGCTTTTACTGCTCAGCTAATCCAGGTCCAAGTCCTTGTGGCACTTCTCCGCTCCCAACCGCCGGCGTGATCGGTGGTTGTCCGAGATCGGTGAATATCTGCTGCCCTTCCGGGCTGGTCACGAGTTTCACAAATTCGAGTGCCATATCAGGGCTCGGTGCGTTTTTTGGCACCGTGATCCCGTACACAACCGGTTTTCCGGTAACGAGGTTGCCGTTTGCCTGCACAACCTGCACCGTTTTGTACGTGTTTGTGTATGAAACACTGCTCAAATCGATCGTCTGCGGCAGTTCCACGAACAACTGATCATGCTGCTTTGCCACGCTTCTGTAAATGAAGTAATAGTCGATCTCCTGTGCATCCAAGCCTACAATAAGCTCCATCTCCATACTGCGAACCATAAGTTTGGCGGATGGATTAATGCTCTCCGATTCTGGCAGGTACAGGACATACGTGCCGTTTGCATCATCGTAGGTCATTGACATATCGGAGTTTGCCTCGATTAAGTCTTCGTAGACCATGTCGTCGTCGTAATGCGCTTCTGCGAGCTGGATCACCATCTGGGACCTGTATCCGCACGGATCGTCATTTGGATTCGAGAATCCGAATCTGACATCGTCCCTTCTCAGGATATTGTACCAGTTGCTCGCGTTGATTTCGTCAGCATATTTGCTTTTACCTGAATATGCGATCACGATCTGGTTTTTGGCGAACTGTGTGTACCAATTGGCATACTCAGGGTACATCATGCTCAGAATCAATGAATAATCAGCAGACGCAACGACATCTGCTTCTTTGTGAAGTTCTGTTACCTTTTTAATGGTCTTTGCGCTCCCAGCAGCCTCGCACTGCACATCAATGTCAGGATGTTTTGCTTCAAACACCTCCTCGAGCTTCGCGAACGGAACCGTGAGGCTTCCTGCATGAAGCACTGTGAGCTTTTCCGGGATCTCTTCGCCGCTGGTACTGTCTGCACTATCAATACTGTCGATACTGTCAGTACTATCAGTATTGTCAACACATCCGTGTACGATTACGCTGCAGAGTAACACAGTCAACAGCAACACTTTCTTCAGTATATGGGGGGAAAATATAGTGAATATCATGCACGTTTGCATCATTGATTCGATTATAAATACTTTTTGTGGGTATGCAGGAGTCAAACGAAACGCATTGACCGCCCGCCCCTGCCCCCACCTCTTCCCACCCTCTGTACAAGCCTTTAATATATTCGGCGATCCAAACCAACGATTATGCATCGACCGTGTACAGCATGTTACAAGCAGTGTGGTGACCTGAGATTGTGTAAATACGATTCATTACCGCTCGGAGAGGTCGATTTTAAGTTGATGGATGGGTTTGAGTACTCGATGGCTGAATGGATGTGTTATTTGTAACCTATAATATGAGTAAAAACAACATCAAGATACTCTATCTGCTGACCATCGTAGCTCTTGTCGCGGCTACCTACATGGCATGCACGAGTCCGGCGATCACCCCGGAGCGCCCGCCC
>DAOWIV010000203.1 GCA_030640725.1 Methanosarcinales archaeon
CGCCATCGACAACCACATCAAAAGGACCTTTGATCGGCTGTTTCGTAACCATCCTGAGATTCTTACCGACTCTGATACCCATGCCGGCAATCCGTTTCTGCAGACCTTTCTCGATCTCTGTTACGGTGCCCTGTTCACCATAATCCATCTCAGATAATTTCTTTTTCATTCTATCACACCGCGGCAACCTGGATCTTCCGCGCCATCCCGCGACCGATCGAGATCATGTTTCTATCGACTTCGACCGTGACCGGACCTGTATTAGAGATCACGCGCACGAGGTTGCCCTCTGATAATCCTCTCAAAAGCAGTTTCTGTCTGATGCCGTGACCGCCGCTGATTCCTATAATTCTTGCGGGCTTACCCGGCTCCATTTGTGTCAGATTCATGTCATTTGAGCTTATGTGCATCGTTTCACCATTTAGGTTATCCTACCGGATTATGATCAAAAAAGTGTTGTTAGGTATGCAAATACCATGCCCTAAATAAATTAGGTTTTTTCGGAAAACCTAACAGATCATGGCATATATAAAGACAGCCGCAAGAACACCAGATCCTTGATAAACCTCTGGAACCGGAGGGCGAGTTGGACATGAGTGATTGATGATCGATCGCTTTCCACGGTTTTGGAACGCTGTCACGCGGGATATACAGAGAACCAAAACAAACTTCAATAGCCAGCCTCATCAAAACACCGTACAATGACCGCGCCCCCAACCATCCTCAAACTCGGAGGCAGTGTCCTCACAGAGAAGACCGACACGCCAACACCTAAGCTTGCTGCAATCCGCAGATGCGCCCGCGAGATCGCATCCACGATCTCACGCACTTCACCGGTGGGTGCAGGTGGTCCGCTGATCATTATTCATGGCGCAGGCTCGTTCGGGCATCCGCAGGCAAAGGAACACCGCACGCCTGCCGGGTTCACCAATTTCGGGATAATCGAGATCCACCGGGCAGTAGCATCGTTAAACGATCTTGTGATCGAAGCCCTGGTTAAAAACGGGGTCCCGGCAGCGTCGTTGCATCCGTTTGGTTGTCTTGTGGCAGAAAACGGGCGCATCGCGGAGATGGAGACTGATCAGATCGGAATGATGCTTGCCCGCGGCATCGTGCCTGTGCTACATGGCGATGTGGTGATGGACCGGGAGACTGGCGCATCGATCGTTTCTGGCGATCAACTGGCAACATACCTCGCTGTCAGATTCAAAGCAGCCCGCGTCGGGCTTGGCACTGCTGTTGATGGTGTGCTCGCGGACGGGGCAGTGATCCCACTGATCACACGGGCAAACTTCGAGTCGGTGCGATCCCATGTCCAGGGGTCAGAAGGCACCGACGTGACCGGAGGGATGCTTGGCAAGGTGCTTGAACTGCTCGCAATCGAAATCGATATTAATTCATATATATTCAATGCTTCAAAGGAAGATGTGATCGCCGGGTTCTTAGCAGGCGATGAACCCGGAACAAGGGTGGCACAGGGATGAGACAATGAAACGATCGTTCGCTATCCCTGCCATCGTCATGGTTCTTGCAATCATTCTCGCAGTCATTATCACCGGATGCATCACCGGTCAGGAATGGAGCGTTGACGCTGATGGATTTTTGAAATATCAGGAATGCGAGCCGGATTATCGGTTAACCCTGCTTGAGGCGGCTGATAATTACACACTTCACGGTGTCAACTTTACGAGCAGGGGTGCCACCATCGAGGGGCTTTTGCGCATTCCACACACCGGACGCACAGAAGACCGGGTCCCTGGCATCGTGCTGCTGCCCGGCGCAACCGTGACCAAGGAGAGTGAACAGGGGCTTGCAGAGTACCTGTGTGATCTTGGTTATGCGAGCATCGCAATCGATCAGCGCAATCTCGGCGGAATTGATATGGAAGGCGACCTGGCGGCATTTCTCCGTGATGAAGAACCAACGCAGCACAAAATGGTGCATGACGCGCTCTCTGCCGCCGGGGTGCTGCGGGATCAGCCGACAATCGATCCTGCCCGGACCCTGTATCTTGGCGAGAGCAACGGCGGCAGGTTTGCGATCATCGCGTCAGCACTCGACAGCGATGCGTGTGGTGTGATCGCAATCAGTACATGCGGTTACGGAATAGATGCGGCGGTCGCATCCGGGCAGATACGGGGACCCGATATGGTTCGATTCTACAGATCGATCGATCCTGACACGTATCTGAATGAAATCAGCCCGAGAAAGTTTGTGATGATTCATTCCGTAAATGACACGATCATTCCGTACGATAGCGCACAGCAGACCTATATGAAGATCGGCGGTCCGAAATCGCTGCACACCGCTCAGAAGGAAGGGCACGGATACTCTGCCGAAATGAATCTTTTTCTGGAAAAAGAGCTTGTGGAAATGTTTTCGTAAGTGTGATGGCTAATCCGAACGTGGACACTCGGGCATTACCATCCGCGCATCTCACAGTAGGATTACTCCAGATGGAATGAGCCGCCATGAGGGCAATATGTGGTGCAGCTTCTTGTCACACAATCTGTAATCTTGTGGTGTTTTCATTTACGAAAAAGTATATCACCAGCCCCACCCGGAGGGCAGTTTTTACTCGATTTTTTGTGAAAAAATCGTAGGCGACCTGCTCCCAACGTGCAACTCCGCGGCTCACTCTCGTCCCAGCAACGTGAGTGACCGCATCCACTCACCGACAGGCTCACGCGACGTCCCGACCACGAGGCGCCTCGTGTCACCAACCTGCTCCATCATGCCCCTCGCCTCAACCATCTCGCCAGCCAGCGCCTGCCCTGCGTACGTGTGGGTGTAGCAGAGAATCTCGGATATGACCGGATGATCAATCTCATAGATCGCCGGATTGTCAAAAGCGAGATCCGCACTGGTGACTCTGGCTGTGATGGTGCACCGGTGCAGATCAGCCCCGCGTTCCTGCCGCACAGGCAATTGATCCCAATCGCGGACGAACAGCAGGTCAAAATACGTACCTTCAACCATCCCTCGATTCCCTTTTCGTAATTCGTGGATCATAAACTCGTCAAACGATATTTCGGGTACTCTCTTTGTGTATATCCGGTGCCACAGCTCATCGCTGATCCCGGTGATTCGAGGCTGCGGCAGGTCATGATCCACGTCCGACGGCACATTCCGCATCTTTTGCATAATCGCATCCCTTGCAGTGAACCAGTGCTTCCCGTACACAACAAAATCGATGTCAGATCCCTCGATCTGCAACCCGGGTAGCATCGAACCAGTGACCCCCATATTCTCAATTGGGATGCCAGCCGCCTCCAAAAGATTAACGATCGCTGCAACCCGGCGATCTTCCTTCGCGAGTGATTGTGTGCGCTTATCTGCCCGAAAAACCTGTAAAATCTCATCTTCAGGAACGCATAGATCTTTCCATGACGGGCGCATCTCTTCTACGAACCGGAACGCTTCATCAAAATCAAGTTTGCGGTATCTAACGCCGTCTAACTCGCGGTCGCCACTTTTGTCGGGTATGTATCTGAGGACTGCTTGCACACCGTCTGTGGAATCGTAACCAGAGACTGCAAAAATCCAGTCATCAGCCGTAATGAAAAAGTCGCGTAGCCGAATATTTATATGGTGCATCGATAGCGGGGGATGGATTTGAACCATCGGTCTACGGGTTATGAGCCCGTCGGGATGTCCTGACTACCCCACCCCGCTTGAGCATGGAGTCGTATCAAACAACGTATCAGGGATACATAAATGCTTTGGTACTGGCAGCATCCCCGAAAGAAATCGGTCACATAAGATAGTTACATGTGCCATCGTGATCACGACGCCCTCAAACTGTAGGAAGAGTTGATGCGAGTTGCCTGAGAGGAGCCTCGCAGCACCAACAGTTGCAAACACCCCGCCCAATTCAGTAAAATGCAGCAAAGCCCATCCGTAAACATGACAAGCACTGACACGTCAGTCTGCCCGATGACCACGATGATTATTTATGCCGCAACCCGGAAAAGGTAAACGATGAGATCGTTCACTGATAGGGTGTCAGAGATCGACATTTCTGGCATCCGCAAGATGTTTGAGGCAGCCGGCACCGGTAGCATCAATCTCGGGCTTGGAGAACCCGACGTCCCGACACCGGCGCATGTCTGCGATGCTGCGATTGATGCGATCAGGGGAAGGTACACCAGGTACACGCCGGGCGCAGGACTGCCCGAACTTCGGGCTGCGCTTTCAGAGAAGTTTCTGCGTGACAACAACATTGTGGCAAGTCCTGACGAGATCATGGTGACGTCCGGTGCAAGCGAGGCGCTGCACATAAGCTTGCAGGCGCTGGTTGAGCCGGGCGATGATGTTCTGGTCCCTGATCCGGGTTTTGTCTCGTACAC
>DAOWIV010000245.1 GCA_030640725.1 Methanosarcinales archaeon
CACTGCGACCAGAACTGAACAGGGTTCTTGACAGGCACGATACCATCGTCCTGGCTGAATAACTCGCTGTTATAGAATAAGAAACCCTCTTTCATCTGGTGATTAAGATTGCTCCTGATAATCTCCCTCACAAGCCTCTCTTCACGATTCCTGCGTAACAGACGTATCAGATACGGCGTATCCCTTGGCCACACCACGCATTCATGGTATTCGGAGTCCCCGTAATACACCTTCTTATCAGATTCCCGCACAGCAACCCCGAACGCCAGTTCCGCTCTTCTGACCAGCAGGTGTTCCTTGATCGTCTCTGCGAAGACGCGAACCTCCTCGTCTGTAAACAGGAAGTCAGCAATCGAGATCGCAACCACAGCGGGAGATCCGATGGTCGCATCGACACGCCCATCGATTGTGACGAGGTTTAAGGGCTCTCCGCTGTTTTGTATGGGTAATACAATGTCCCTAACATCAACTGGAGCAGATCACAGGAGGGGCGTATTGAATTCAAAGCCCCCACTGTTATCGAAATGTCCAGGATTTCATCACCAAGACATATCTTTGATAGGATATCTTAACCCCATTTCACCCACATGAAATGGCGAAGAGCTCAAACAAACCTTATAATATAATGTCCTCTGTTAATGATATTAAGCTTATATTTCGCACGTGTTGTTGTAAGAAGATCTATTTTTGCAAATGGTGGACAGTGGCTTATGATTGTGATTTTGTGTCTTTGAAGATGATTACCCCATAAAAATATATAGCATTCCCTGTTGAAATTGGGCAGGTCATGCCACTACAGTATATACTTCACACCGCCACAACTTGAGCTTTTCAAATCTCTGAAACCGCAATGCGAACGAAGGCTTGCGTCTTTGGTTATAGGTGGTATTGGTTTGGTTCTGCCAATGAAAAAAAGCGCAGTTTGTGCCGGTGCAGAGTATATCACAGATTACAACTACTTACAAAAAAATAAAGGTGGTGAAGAATTACTTCACCTCGATCTGCTTCACTTCCAGACGTGCGGTCTTGACCATCTCGATTCGCAGCACCCCATCCTTCAATGCGGCGTCAACATTGTTCGGGTCAACCTCAGCTGGCAGGGGGATTCTCCGGTAGAATTTGGTGTAGCCGCGTTCTCTTCGGATATAGCCCTCACCCTTCTCTTCCTTCTCCTTCGTCTTCTCTGCCGTTATCTCGAGCATGTCTCCGCGGACATTGAGAGTGATATCCCCTTTTTCAACGCCCGGGACGTCAGCAGTTACCAGAATCTTGTCTTCTGTGTCCTGTATGTCCAGTGACGGAGATGCTACCCCTGCGATCTCCCCGCCAGTCCTTGCTGGCAGCAATCTACCGGGAACGATCGGCTCAACCTCTCCGACGACTCTTTCCATCCATTCCTGCATCCGTTGCAGTTCTTCGATTGGGTCTAACCATCTTCTGTACATTTTTACTACCTCCGACTTTGGTTGCGCGTGATCATGCTTTCTTCTTCACATAAACCTACCGTCTTTTCTTCTGTTACTTTTTATTATTTGATTGCAATGTTAATTTTAAGAGACTGTACGAAGACAAGAAGTTTCTGAAAAGGAGATGGAGTGGCGGGATGAATGAGATGATCGGCAGGAGTTGAGCCGATCATCTTCCGGAAACTACCCGTCCAACTTCCGGTACACCTTAACGGTATCATCCGCGATCCGATCCCAGTTATACTTTGTCTCAACCAGTTTCTTGCCGTTTTGCCCCATCTTCTTCGTTGATTCAAGATCGCCCATCGAGTAGTTGACGCACCACGCGATGGACTGCGGGGTCATGTATCCGGTTATTCCGTTTGAGAAGTTGTCGATCAGGTGCACGGCATCGGTTGCGATGACCGGTTTTGCCGCGTCCCATGCTTCCAGAACCACGATTCCGAATGGTTCGTTGCGGCTCGGAACGCACGCGAGATCGCACGCGTTCATGCAGTCGGAGAGCGTCTCGTCAGATACACGCCCGAGGAACCGGCAGGCATCCAGAACGCCTCGTTGTGATGCGCATTGCTCGCAGTATTGCCTCATCTCGCCATCCCCGATAAAGACGAATCTGGTATCCCACCGGTTGTTGAGTATCTCTGGTATCGCGTTTACGAGCATGTCCACGCCCTTCTGGTAGCAGATGCGCCCTGTGAAGAGAACCACTGGCGCATACGGGTGTATGCCGAGCCGCTTCTTGACATCACCCGCATCCACATCCTTCTCGATCTTGCCTGGATTTATCCCGTTCGGGATTACGGTGATCTTCTGCTCAGGTGTCTGGTAGATCTGCTGCACCTCTTCCTTGAACTGGTCGGTCGTGATGATCACCTCTTTTGCCTCATATCCGCCGAGCCATTCCCTGTGCGCGATCTCACGCGCTTCCCACCAGTCGCCGAACTGGTTGCCGTTTCGCCCCCATTCGGTGCTGTGGCATGTGACAACGAACTCCTTGCCATAGTCATGCCTGATCCGGTCGAGCGCATTCACGGGGTGCCAGTCATGCCCGTGAAGGACGTCGAATTCGCCAAACTCTCGCTGTACATGCCCGAAACGGTCGTACATTGCATCGCACATCCGATCCATCTGGTGGATGATTCCATCCGACGGAGTGTACCTGCACCGTTCGTAATGCACTCCGTTTATCTCGTCGTAGTCGCGCATCCATCCGCTCTGCGTAAAGATATGTACTTCGTGTCCAATTGCTGAGAGCGTCTCTGCGAGTTCTGTTACATGAGGAGATATGCCGCCTACGGTAACAGAGTGCAAACTCTCCCATGAGAACATCCCAATTCGTAAAGTCTCCATTCGCATCACCTCTAAAACTGCAAGTTACCGATAACTTTAATAACGATAAAGCTTTTGGTTATACAAAAGTAATATTTTATATGTAAATAGTATTACAACTATTTACATATTTCACAACCGCTACCCATCCACCCACCATCAGCCACCATCACCCACCACCAAAAGGTTTAAGTTCATTATGAATATGTATTCATTGATGCCAAGACCGAGACGCCACCGGCACATACGGTCATCATTCGATTACGATTACTGGAGACCGTGTGCGACATGTCTGCAGGACATTGGTGTTGTGGTCCTGAAGATGGAAGAGATGGAGAGCATACGGCTGAAGGATCATCTCGGAATGGACCAGCGTGAGGCGGCAGAGCTTATGAAAGTCTCGCAGCCGACATTCCACAGGATCCTGGCTGAAGCAAGAAAAAAGATCGGATGCGCCCTCGTTTGTGGCAAAGCGATACGAATCCACGGCGGGACGTACGAGATGGTGATGCCCCCAGGGCGCAAGTTCCAGTGCTACGACTGCCCGCATGTATGGGAGGTTGCGCATGGTACGGGGAGACCCCCGAACTGCCCGAACTGTGGAAGCGTGAACATACGCAGGGCAGAGGACGATCGCGGCTATGCCAGAGATGGAGGTGGCAGACATAGTATGCAGTAATGCAGTAACAGTAAGATGGTGAAATCATGAATAAAGACGAAGAGAGTATGGCTCAAGAAAAACGCTTAAAAGAGCGTATGGGAAGAGTAAAGCACAAAATAATGGTTATGAGTGGGAAGGGCGGCGTTGGAAAGACCACCGTAACGGTCAACCTCGCACTCACACTTGCGGCAAAAGGATATGAGGTCGGGATCATGGATGCCGATATTCATGGTCCGAATATCCC
>DAOWIV010000035.1 GCA_030640725.1 Methanosarcinales archaeon
CTTTTTGAATGCGGTCAAAGATTATTTATCCCACCAAAATACCAATTTCAGATGAATTCATCTGACTTCCATGCTCCGTAACGTTTCTCCCCCGTATGCACAACCGTGTCACTCAATCGCCGCATAATAATACTCCCCGCTTGCTTTCTGTTCCCGATCAAGCCGCGATCCCAGTTCATTGATCCTTGGTCGCTTTGTCTCCTCATCTCGTCTGAATGTGATGTTTAAATTCGCAAGGAACCTGTTCATCCCCTCGCGCAGGTCAAAGGGTCCGAAGACCTCGCCATGCACGGCAGGCTCCCCTTCAAAGACCAGCAGCCGGTCACTCAGGAGATCAACCATGTAAATGTCGTGATCAATCACGATAGCGGTCACATGCCTGTTCTCGGCAAACCGTCTGATCGCGGTACACGCAGAGACCCGCTGCTCAACATCGAGGTGCGCGGACGGTTCATCCAGGATGTACAGGTCAGCATCCCTTGAGAGACAGGCTGCGATTGCGACCCGCTGGAGTTCCCCGCCGCTGAGGTCTGATATCTCTCGCTCCATCAGGTATTTGAGCTGGAGCGGACCTGTGATCTCTGTCTCGTAATAACTGGTATCGACGTTACGCGTGATGATTCTGAGGAAATCGTGGACACGGAGATCGGAATCCGGTTTTACGTACTGCGGCTTGTACGAAATCTTGATATTGGCGGACACCTCTCCGGTTGTCGGCGCAGTCACTCCGGCGAGCAGTTTTGCAAACGTACTCTTACCGATCCCGTTCGGACCTGCTGCGCCGACGACCTCGCCAACGTGCATCTCGCCACCAGCTACGTCAAGCGAAAACACGTCATACGCTTTCGTAAATCCTGAAAACTTAAAGAGCACCGGAATATCCTTCGCCGATCTCGGCGCATGTACCTCAAAATCGATCTGGCTTGGTCTGATCCGCACGTTTTCCTCTGGCAGAAACCCGCGTAGATACTGGTTGATCGCCTGCCGCACGCCTTTCGGGTGCGTGATCACGCCAAACCCACCCGGTTCTCCGTACCCGATATGCACGACATCAGCAAGCAGATCAAGGATTGCAAGATCGTGCTCAACGACCATCACGGCGCTGTGTGCTGCAAGCTCCCGGATCATGACCGCCGCGCGTATACGCTGGTGAATGTCAAGATACGGGCTTATCTCGTCAAAGAAATAGAAATCGGCATCCCTGGCTGCACACGCCGCGATTGCGATGCGCTGGAGCTCGCCGCCGCTGAGATCGCCCAGATCACGGTGCAGGATATGTTTGATATCGAGTTTTGAGATCAGGTTGTCGAGTTCTCCCCGCTCGTCCACCCTTCCGAGTAATTCTGATACATCGCCGCTAAACGCTCCTGGAATCCGATCCACATACTGTGGTTTCTGAGATAATTTGATTTCATTCCGGGATATTTTTACCAGATAATCCTGAAGCGAAGAACCGGCATAATACTTGAAAATATCGTCCCAATCAGCATCAACTCCAAGATTCGGCTTTAGATTTCCGGACAGGATCTGGACTGCAGTTGTTTTTCCGATCCCGTTTGGACCAAGTATTCCGACCACCTTGCCCTGCTGCGGTATCGGCATGCCGTATAACACAAAACCGTTGGCGCCATATCTATGCGATGGCTCGGTCAGGGACTCAGGGAGCGATATGATCTTAATAGCCCCGAATGGACACTTTTTGACGCATATACCACATCCTATGCAGAGTTCTTCCGAAATGACCGGCTTTTTCCCATCCATTTTGATGGTCTCATCCCCGGTCCGCACGCGCGGGCAATATTTGATACACTCAAGCGAGCACATTCCCGGTTGGCACCGGTCCTGGTTCAGTATTGCGATTCTCATGGATATGCAACGTCTACATCTGAATCAGTAACAATATGTACCTAACCCCTGCACCTGCATGATGCCAAAACTCGTGTCAGCGTGCACTACACTAACAAGTACAAACGCTCTTCGCCGCGATAAACTCCCGCACCAGCCGTGCGCCAAGCATCGCACTCTCTCCATGGTCGTAGCCCGGGTTTACCTCAACGATGTCAAAGCCGCACGCATACGGTGCAGCAAGCCGTATTGCAGCACGCACGTCCCGCGGGCTTAACCCAAACGGCTCAGGATTGCCAACGCCGGGTGCATACGCGGGATCGATCACATCGGTATCGATGGACAGATAAATTCGCTCGCAGCCACGACCAGAGAGTGCGTCGAGCGATTCACGGATCACAGATTCCATCCCGGCGTCGTCCACCTCGTCAGCAGAGTGCCATAAAATCCCCCTCTCCTTTGCGTGGGCGTATTCCTCTGCCGAACCGCTCCGCACGCCGATCAGGACGCAGTTATCAGTCAGGTCATCGATGATGTTTCTTGAAACACATGCATGTGACTGTCTGGCGCCGAGATATTCGTCGCGCAGATCGAGGTGTGCATCAAGGATGATCACTCCGAAATCCGGGACGGGATCATTAAACGCCTCTGTAAAAGCCTTGACACAACCATAAGTCAGCGTGTGCTCGCCGCCAAGTACAATCGGGATCTTGCCGTCCCGCAGAATCATTGCAGTGACATCGTAGACCGCATAAAGCATATCACCTGTGTGGGTATCAAGATCGAGATCACCAAGGTCATGGATATAGAGATCGGTCAGATCGACATCAAAAAAATCGTTGTACGTCTCAAAGTTGTAACTTGCCTTTCTTATTACATCGGGCGCCTCGCGGCTACCGTACCGGAAGGACGAAGTGGCATCGAAAGGCACGCCGAATATCACGAAGCCTGCATCTTCGTAACCGGATGTCGCATCAGCGAAGACACGCTCTCTAAACATTATTGTATATTACGCATTATACATTGCGTATTATCTCATATCAAGCCGCATCTTGCCCATCGCGGTGATGTATGTGATATCATCCCCCTCAGCAACACGATCACGGAACTCTTCAGGGATCGAAAGCTCGAATGTGGTGTACTCAGCCATATCCATCAACTGTGCAACGTTGCCTGTAATCGAGAGGACCTGTGCGGTCTTGCGCTCGACGATCGGCACGAATATCTTGGCTGATACCGGCTGCACGATTGATCGCTTCTGCCCGTCAAAAAGCCCGATAGTATCGACCCGCGCTTTGGCAGATCCGTGCTTTCCAGGCTTCGATTTCGAAATACCCTTGATCGCGCATACTTCATCATCAATAATCACATATCTGCCTTCTTTGAGATTCCTGACTTCGGTCTGTTCCTTCATGATGTGTCTCCTTGTGTCACTGTTGGCGTTGATCATGAATCCGCGGCAGTGTACTTAAAATTATGCCGCCAAAATGCCTGAAATGCAATATAAGAATGTGCATATACGCGGACATGGTGCGCATTGCAAAGACTGCCATGGTAGCAACACCGTCCCGCCCGGTAACGATTGGGTTCACTTCAACACCTTTCCCGTTTCGATATGCCAGAGATACAGATCCAGTTCTGCCAGATTCATGTTTGCTTCTGCCGCAATTTTCCCGAGCAATTCTTCAATTTCCATATATTTCGTTTTTGTGAGCGTTTTTGGCTTTTCAATCAGCCTACACCTTGCCAAAAGATCGATTATATGAAAATCCACGATCGCTGAATTTTTGTAGCCGATATTCCTGAGGAAATGGCTCGCTTCTTTGTAGCCAATCCCTTTCACATTCTTGACCAGCCACTCTCTTGATTCATATCCGTCGTCAAAAGACTCAATGGTCTCTTTTAACGAATCTTTATGTCTTCTTGCCTCCACAATATATTTCGCTCTGATATTGGGGTAGCGGTAACCGAGTTCTTTAAGTTTATCTGCTAATTGCGGCTCAAAAAGAGTTAAAAATCCATTCCCAATCGCTTCCTGAATTTCTATGCTCTTCTCGGCGGCAAAATTGGCGGTCAGGATGCAGAAGCAGAGCTCCTTAAAAATTTCGCCGCATGGTTTCTCTCCGAGTTCCTCAAACTCCTTTATGCGAGTATCTACCAGTGTGGTCAACTCTGTATCAACCATCTGGCGCTCGATGGTTTGTAGCAAGTTATTCCGGGTCATAGTCTCATCTGCACCCCGCTACGAGCACCATCTTGATTCGCACGTCTTGATCCGTACCCTGCCATCTGCCACTCCCGGTTTTCCATCCATGGTTTTTGGTAACATCTGCAATCTGCAGGCGAATTATTCTCAATGTAATAACTCCCCCGAACCTGTTTTATTGTTTTCATTGTTAATCTCCTTTCACATCTTTTCTTTCCCGAAGCAAGATTAGGTTTTACTCCCACACAGTCGATGATCGTAATAGTTGACGTAGGGATCCGGTGCATACTACCTGCAAACGCTTCAGCACCCCAAATTCAGACTCTGTTGCAACATCTGCTTGATACCGCCACGCAACGCATGTACGAAAGTATCTGCCCGCCCGATCACCGAGACAGCGATTCGGAGCTCGTGGATGCGCCGGGCAAAGGTTCTGCTCGTATATGCTCCGATTCTTGTATCGATAAGCCCCGTCTGCGGGAGTATCGGGAGATACAGTATCCGCACGCCTTCCCGGACCATCCGCCGCATATATAACAGACTCGCCTCCTGTACGCCGATGTCGTCGAGCAGCACGCCGGTGCCGGTTTCAGGGGGCATGCCGGTCAGTATAATCAGCTGTCGCTCGCCATTTTGAAGATCCCATCTCGTACGGAGCAGCGATGCAAGCGCAAGATCGAGCCTGCAGCATCCTGCGCCGTCTGCCGCAAGCAATGTCCCGTAATCGATGTCGCCATGGATATTGATATCTGCATGGGTGTCGGATCCGAAGGTGATGAGCGATCTGGTCTTTGCATCGCAGGTCTTTTCGAGCAGCGCGATCGCGGCGATCTTTGCAAACGCGGATGGTGCGTCCTCGCAGGAAACCTCGCGCCCGATCATCCGGGCTTGTGCCCACGCAGTCATCCGGTCAGAGTTATCGAGCACGACTGCAAGATGCAGCGCAGGCTTGCTCCGCGCCCTCGATCTTCCAATGACTGCATCCATCTGCCGTCCCCGGGTGCAGAACTCCTGTTGCGTGCGGTTGACAGCGATGATACCAGCGCCGCGGTACGGCTGGTATTTCATCCGTTCGAGTGACGGTGGCACATAATAATCCCTTTTGAGCACATCACTGCCGATATTCCTGCAATTGTCGATTATCTTTCTGTAAATTCGTGACTTACGCTTTTCAAGAAATTGTGCGCAGTAGGTCAGCGTGTCAGCTACGAGATTATCTGTAGAGTCGTCTACTACGTTGTTGAGGTGCATTTTCATCCCCTATCTCTCATATCTTATGTATACGCGGGATAACTCTTAATCTGTGCCGGATAAGATCTTTAGATGCCGATTTACACCGATTTTATCCGCAATTTTCCCGAGCACATACCATCACAGTGCGTCTCCGACCGAGATCGCCAGTTCCTGCACCCTGTGCAGCGAATGCGGGTCAGTCTCGTCCGAAATGATCGTGCTCTGCTGGAATGCTGCGTCCATGAACGCACTGACATGATCGGAGCCTTGTTTCATGGAAAGCTCGCAGTACCGAGCCATTCTAATAATTCCGTCGGTAGATAGTCCCTGCGGGATCCCACGATCCTTTTTCCAGATCGCCCTGGTCTCATTTGCGAACGTGAGTATGCCTTCGACCACTTTTTCATCGAGATCGGGAGTGATTGAAGCAAGCAGCGTTCTCTCGGTTGAACTGCTTGGATAATCGATGTCTATCGGTACAAAACGCCTTTTCAGTGCATTGCTGAGCCGATAAGTTCCTTCGTCTCCGAAATTTGCGGTCGCGATCAATACCCAGCCATCAGGCTTCGTAAGGGTCGTTTCCTTGTATTCGAGCGGCAGTTTTCCGAGCGAGAGCAGCATAAAGAGACCTGAGTACGCAGAACTCGGCGCATGCGTGAACTCGTCGATCAAGAGATTTTTGCGGTCAAAGATCGCCCGCGCGACGATTCCGTGCTTGTACACGAACTGCTCTGCAAGTGCCGAGTTGCCAGACATCGAGAGTGGATGAAATCCGCCGATGATATGGTACTCGTTCATCCCTTCTGTGCCCTCGATCTCGTAGAACGTGTCCTTTCCGCCACCGAGGTATGTCAAAAGATGTTCTGCGATCGTTGTTTTCCCGTTACCAGAAGGGCCGTACAGCATGATCGGATAACCGAGATCGATGTACCGTAGCGCCCGTATGATGGCGTCATCCTGTCCTTTGATCGTGCATGTCTCAAGGATCTTGAGATAGTCGTCTGTTGTCAGCATTTATTTGAATGAGAACTCCACATTCCGCTCTATTTGGTGCAACAATTCTTCGGCATCGTCTTTTGACCCGTAATCGTACTTCGAGACGAGTAAATCCAGTTCATTCCTGAATTTACCCACTCCCTGCACACACGCAAGTCGATTCAATTGACCTCTCTTGAATTCACCCTGAAAGTCATTCATCCCCTTTAATATTGAACTGTATGGATTTTCTGATTCTTCGCTCGTCTCTTCATCCTCTTCGGCTGCCAACCTGCGATACATGACCGTTCCATCCTCTGTGATCGTCTTTTCAATGTCAAACGCGTTTAATACCAGATGGTTTGTGAAGAAAACGAACACACCGAATACAACGTGGGACAAGAGGTAATACCAGCAGAGTTTCAGGAGTTCTCCGCTGGTCAGCGAGAGAAAGACGCTTATATCCGAGAGTTCATTGATCGGGAGTCGACTGATCGCAATCGTTGCAACGAGTATAATAAAGACCGAAAGCGTCACGATTCCTGTTTTCAGTGTCGCATAGAATCGATTGGTGGCAGAGAATACGAGATTCCTTGCAGTGCCTGCAAGCAGATAGCACCAGAGTAATGGTATCAATGAGCACAGAACGAGCGTTAACAGTAGCATATCCGGTTTACCGCCAACAAAGTCCAGATTCCATGCCATTGTGATGTTATATATCACAATAGCAGCTCCCACTCCTGCGAATCCATATCCGTACTTCGGCGCGTCCATGATTGCGATGAGAATAACGATGGAGTTTGCCATGGCAAAGATGACTATCGGTAGGAACTGGAATGAGTCAAAGATGTCTCCGGTATGCGTGAGATTCATTGCAGCACCCACAGCCCAGTATGCAGAAAAACCAAGGAATATATATGCTGCAAACTTGACTGCGTGGCTCGGGATCATGTATATGACTGGCACGGCAAGCCCGGTGAGCATCATCAGCACAAACAGCACCATAAAACCGGATGTGCCGTCATAGATTGGCGCTACATAGATGTTCGTGATTCCGATCAGTACAGCGCAGAGCAACGCAACGTTCCCGTTGATTGATTTCTGATTATTCAAGCAAATATGCCTCCCCATACACCCTTAATAGAAGGATTATAACCAAAGGAATAAATAATTTACTGTTACCGGGAGACTTTTGTCTGGCAATTTTGATTATGTGTGCCCCCGCCCGGACTGATTTTTAAAATAAGAATTACCGGGAGTTGGTTGTGCCACCACATCTCACACACATCACACATCACGCACCAATAAGGTTTTAAGTCATTACATCAACGATCAATTCAACCCTATATTACTTGGGAGGACTAACCATGGCATATGGAATCGAATTTGTACCAAGTGACCCTGTTCTGAAGATAGCCCACTACACCAAGATGGCTGAGCAGAACGGGTTCGACAACGTTTGGATCACAGACCACTACAACAATCGTGACGTGTACACCACGCTTGCGGTGCTCGCAGCCAACACCAACACGATCAAGCTCGGAAGCGGTGTCACGAACCCCTACACGAGAAACGTGGCGGTCGCAGCATCCAGTATTGCAGCAGTAAACGAGATATCGGGCGGACGTGCAATCCTTGGAATGGGACCTGGCGACAAGGCAACCTTTGATAAGATGGGGATCGAGTGGGTGAAGCCCCTCACCATGACAAAGGAGACCGTTTCAGCACTGCGCGAACTCTTTGCTGGAAAGCCAGTCAACCAGAAGGGTGAACTGGTATCGCTCTCTGGCGCCCAGATGGCATTCTCTGCAGGAGATATTCCGATCTATCTCGGCGTGCAGGGACCAAAGATGCTTGAGCTTGCAGGAAAGATCGCTGATGGTGCGCTCATAAACGCATCGCATCCGAAGGACTTCGAGGTCGCTGTAAAGGAGATCAAGAAGGGCGCGGAATCGGCAGGCAGGAGTATGAAGGACATCGATGTGAC
>DAOWIV010000222.1 GCA_030640725.1 Methanosarcinales archaeon
CCGTAAAAGTGGTAGGAGTTGATCTCTGTACCGGATTCATGATTGAGATGGTTTGCAAGCGCAATAATCACGATTGCTATGATTACCACCGAGCCGATCACGATGCCGATTCTTCGCATGTTGCGTGCAACCATGGCGTATTGATCAGGCATCTGTTCCTTATAGGTTGCGGAAAAGCGAAGGATCTGAATTATTTATGTGCATTTGCCAGACTAAGGAACCATGATATTCTAAAGCGTAACAGTCTCCATATCCCTGCCAATCGCAACGTCGCAGCCACTGCAATACTTACGCACTGTTTCCACCATCTCATCCTCAAACCCTCTTGTGTGCGGGTAAAGATGCGTGAGAATGATCCTGCCCACCGATACTGACTCAAACATCTCGCCAAACGCCCGCGGTGTCGTGTGATTGGTCACGTCAGGCACCGAATCCGGAAACGAGCACTCATGAATCAGGATATCCGCTCCATCGCAGAGCATCTTGATGCTCTCACACGGTTCAGTGTCTCCGGTATATACAACCCGTACCTGCCCGCTCTCATCGGCGATACCATATCCAAGTGACGGCATAGCGTGCATGGTCTCAGCGCAGACGATCTCGAACTTTCCGATCGAAACGCGATCCTGATCCGCCAGTTCAGTGACATTGATCCGCACCCGGTTTTTCATGTAGGGATACGCATCAAAAACCCTTGCAAGCCACGTAGCGGTTCCGGAAGGTCCGTATATCGCAAGATCGTAGCTTTCGCAGAGCCATTTCGCTTTGATCAGACTCATGACATCAGCGACGTGGTCAAGGTGCAGGTGCGTGAGAAATACATGCTTAATCGCGGTGCAGTCGGTAAATCCGGTAAGGCGCGGGAGAACCCCGCTTCCGCAGTCAAACAACACTGCAAATTCTGCAAATTTCGGAGCTGTGGGAGATGTCGGATCGCCGAGCTCAACGAGCACGCCTGACTGCACCCGGTGCGGCTGCGGGATGGCAACGCCGGTTCCGATCAGTGTTATCCTGATGGGCATAGCTGGTGTTACTTGCGAGCAGGTGGCTTAATCTTAACCACCCCGGAAAAGGATTATAACATGCCTGCACAGATTCAGAGACATGTTCACCATCCTAACAGGTGCCCAGTTTGGAGATGAGGGCAAAGGAAAGATCATAGATGTATTGAGCAGTGATTATGACACCGTTGTCCGGTTTCAGGGCGGAAATAACGCAGGACATACTGTAATCGTCGGAGACGACACTTACAAACTCCATCTGATTCCATCAGGCGTCCTGACAGGCGCCCGCCTTCTGATCGGTCCGGGCGTGGTTGTCGATCCGGGAGTTCTTACCAGCGAGATCAAGATGCTTGAGGATACCGGCATAAAAATAACGCCCGAAAAACTCGGGATTGATGCAAAGACGAGCATCATCATGCCATACCACATCGAGATGGACAAGCTCCGGGAACAAAAACGGGAGAAGAAGATCGGAACAACCGCCCGCGGCATCGGATTTGCGTATATCGACAAAATATCAAGAGATGAGGTGCGGCTGGCTGATCTTGCCGACAAAAACGCGTTTTCAGCGATCATGGACGAACTTGCGCCGCAAAGGGAGCGCGCAATCGTTGATCTCGGAGGCGATCCCGGCGTGGTGCGTGCAGGCATTCCGGATTATGCCGGATACGGCGCCATGCTCAAGCCCTACATCACCGATGTCTCCTATGAACTGAACCGTGCGCTCGATTCGGGTAGGAGTGTGCTTGCAGAGGGCGCGCAGGGCGCGCATCTCGACATCATTCACGGCACCCAGAAATATGTGACATCGTCAAGCACTACCGCCGGCGGCGCATGTGTGTACCTTGGCATCGGTCCGACAAGGGTGGATCAGGTGATCGGCGTGGTCAAGGCATATATCACACGGGTTGGCGAGGGTCCGCTGCCGACCGAACAGGCAGGAGAAATCGGAGATCGGCTTAGGGATGCGGGCGGTGAATTTGGCACCACCACAGGGCGCCCCCGGCGGTGCGGCTGGTTCGATGCTCCGCTTGCACGAAAAGCCGTGTATCTCAACGCCTACACGAGCATCGCGCTGACAAAGCTGGATGTTCTGACCGGACTCGACCCGATCAGGGTCTGCACCGGATACGAACTAGATAACGAGCACATAGACTATCCGCCCGAGCTTTCGTCTGATCTCGAGCGCTGCACCCCTGTATATAAAGAGGTGGATGGATGGGAGCAGGATATTTCTGTTGAGCGGGTGTTCTCAGATCTGCCGGATGCTGCGCAGGATTACGTGCACCAGATAGAGGAGACCCTCAAAGTTGATATTAAGATCGTCTCGAATGGTCCGAAACGTAACCAGATAATCGTTCGCTAAAAGCATAAGTACAACCGCCCGCCATCAGCCCATTCCTCCAACTCGGAAATGGCTTTTGGTGGATTTCCGGTAAAGGTGTGGGGGGCTGGAGAGGTGGGGCATGTTCATCTGGCACTGACCCCTGAAATCTGTAGTTTGAATAATCAATCACAGATTCTTAGGCAGTCTCGTTCACAGGTGTGTTTTTCGTGTAAAGTATAGACATAAGGGTGGAATAAGGAAAGTTCATTGTTCCGTGTTTAACTGGGTTAAAACTATGTTTATCGAAAATGGGTGGTGTATCTGGTAGCCTAGTTGACATCATGCAGGATACTGTGCATAACTGTTCACAATATTTGTAGAAATGTGTCTGACGTGAAAGATTAACAAACCAGTAAACCGGATCATTAACAGAGTTCCGGATGTGAATTATGCACATTACTGTACCCATCCAGAATAAATTGTAGCTATGCCATGAATCTCTACAAAACCTTTATATAGGGGTTATTACACATTCACATATATGACGATCCGCACAATACATGCACAACAGCATGGTGGATCGCAGTTACACAGCACCAGGCATCTGAGGGGATGGATGGTGAACATCATTTGAGGAAAAGATATGAGATCCCGGCTCGACATCACGACCGACAACGACTGTCGGCACACAATCCGGTCAGGTGGAGATGGCTGGAAGGACGTGCTGATCAGTTTCATCAATTCGGTCCCGGCACCCACCCACGAGTCCGGGGACTCACTCCATGCGAGGTCCCGGTTGAAACTCACGACAGATGATGGCGAAGACATCATCATGGAATCGGAAGGCACCGATTGGGCGGATGTCGTTATCCGGTTCGTCGAGAACTTCCCGACCGTGACCAAGACCCGCCCAACCGGGTCTGGGGCGGCAGCGACAAGCCGGATACCGGATGCGCCGCTTCCGGAGTCGCTATCCGTCCGCGAACGCCTCGAACTCTTCTTGAAGTATGAGTATCCGCAGGTGTGGTTTACGTCCACCGACATAAAGAACCATTACGAGCGCATCTATGACCCGATCAACCAGAGTACGGTCTCAACATACCTTGCCAGGATGTGCGGCCGGGGCGTTCTTGAGCGGCGGGGCAACCGGGTGCAGCGGGAATACAAGGTGTATGAAACAGCAACAACCCCCAAGCATGTTCTTCCGATCGCGCAGAGCGTTAACTAAGATCTTCCAGTGATATATCCGGGGGTACTGCCAGATTGCCTGACTCATCAATCATCATAGCCTGATCCATCCGATCTCGACATACGCAACCTCGCCGTCAGCATATCCAAAAACCATCCGTTTCCTGACGCTGTTTGCGATGCGCACCGCACGTGACAGTTCGGGCAACGCAAATATATAATCGGGTGTGACCGCGTGTACGAGGTATTCCGAGTGTGTATCTGACTTAAACTGTTTATACACGCGAAAATGGGTTCCGAACTTAAATCCGGTCTTTGCGACAAGCCCGTTATCTCTGAGATGTGCGTACACCTGATACTTCAGCATGTATCCTGGTTCGACGCCTGCCGCGTACTCGTTGAACCTGCCTGCGTCCAAGTCTGCAACGCCCTTGTGCTCGATCCGGATCCACTGCTTGCCCAGCAGGTAGCCGGATTCAACAAGTGAGAGCTGAAGCCGGGACTCATCAAGTTTTCGCCCGAAGAAATAGCTGCTGTGCAGAAAATCAGACATCTCCTGATCCCAGACAATCGTTCGATCGTTAACCAGACCTGCAATCACCGGCACTTCGACTGCTTCCGGTTCGATCTGGCTTTTGCCTGCCATGGTTATTTTCTTTATCTCGTAGAACGTTATGTCGCTTTCCTCGTCCACTATCGCCAGTATCAATCGCTTCCTTGCATTTACTGCCTTGTTCAGCTCATGAATCAGGCTTGCCAGTGGTAGATGTGCTCGCTCTGAGATCACATAGACGAAGATGTGCGCCGGGACTTCTCCGGGGTGTCCGCCCCGTGGATACACCCGAAACCCGATCGGACTCATCTTTGTGTAGTAACCGCGCTCGCGCAGATCCTTAAACACAATATATCGCAGTTCAAAATCCTCAGAACGCCCGGATGCGATCCCAAAGAATGTTTTGAAATCGACAGACGCACCTTTCGAGAAAATCTCTATCTTCTCGCGGTACAGCAGGTACGCGCCCTCGATGAGCGATAATTCAAGTGCCCCATCTTTCCTTCGTCCGTAGAAACCGCGGTCATACAGTTCGCTGACTGCATCGCCGCCTGCCGTGATCGTATCTCCATGTAGTTCACATTTCATCTGTCTGTCCTGTCCATCCTTGAGCTCATCGGTTATGTCCGCCTTATTCACGTAATGTTTATATTGTTATCCATACTCTAAGCCATTAGTCATGGGCTCGTGGTCTAGTCGGTTATGACATCGCCTTCACACGGCGGGGATCCTGCGTTCGAATCGCAGCGAGCCCATCCCTACCAATCATGCCGGACGCGCGGCTACACGCGCAAAAAATGGGTACATAGAGGGTGGTAGTTTTTCCGGGTTTTCAGGTGGGATGGAATCAGCCTCGCAAATCTGCCCAACTATCACCAACATGTTTATAACTAATGTATTGCATAGAAATTATTGGTTTAAGGGAGTCATACCATGATGCGAAAGAAAACCGGAATTGCAGGATTCGATGAATTGATTCAGGGGGGACTGGTCGAAAACCGGGTGTATCTGGTAAGCGGTCCGCCGGGCAGTGGTAAAACCACATTCGGAACCCAGTTCCTGACTTATGGGGCAACCGTTGGGGAACTTGGGTTGTATGTGACACTCTCTGAAAGCCCACAGAACATCGTCAGCGACATGTCCAATTACACCCTGAATGTGCCGACATTGATCAAACTAAAGAAGCTATTCTTCTTAGACCTTGGTCCGACGCTTGAGTATGGGTACGGAGAAGAACTTCACAGCGTGATTACCCCTGCCTATGACGAGATGGCAGAGCCAGCGCCAGAGACCGAGCCGCCCTCCCCGTACATTGTGTATAAGGAGATCAATAACTTTGTGAAGCAGTACCAGATCCAGAGAGTGACAATCGATTCGGTCTCTGCTATACGATTTACGACGCACGATCATTCGCAGGAGGAGAAGGAACTGGGCAGGTTCATACGGAACCTGAGAAAACTCGGTTGCACAACGGTCCTTCTGTCAGAACTGACCGATCCGAACACATACAGCACCGAACAGTTCGCGGCAAGTGGTGTCATCTTCATGCACAATTTCATGCGCGAGGACAGTATGACCCGTGCGATACAGGTCATCAAGATGCGCGGCACCGAGCATGATTGTGACATGCGAAAGATCAGGTTCACAAAGCAGGGACTCGAGGTTCTGGATCGCGTAAAGTGATTGACCATGCTCTTCAAAAAGAAAAAAGATCTCAACCCCATGAGCGAATCTCTGCGGATCGAACTCATTGAGGAGATGTACAAACTTGGTTCTGAGGTCGGGTATTACCATCATTCCGAGATCGGCTGGGTTGCTGAAGCGTATAACAAACAGATCGCACGTGCCGCAGAATATGGTATCGAAGATCTGCTCAAACAGCGGTATCTCAATGGCAAAGCAGACGGCGTGAATCGCAAAAAACACGAATCGGATACCTCTGCAAAAGTTGCGGTTCTTGAGCCGGCACAGGTACCAAAGGTGGAACGACTGCCTCCTGCATATCGTATGGTTGCCCTGCCCGACGCAACAAGTGCACCAAAAAGCATCGAACAACCGAAGATGGTCGATAGACCAAAGGCATTGAACGGTTTTGCTCCGGTCAGTCCCAAATAGGCGAGGTTTAAAGATTATGTGCGAACTTACAGTGATGAAACCAGACAGAACGATTCTTGCAGAAGATGTGGTGTATATCAGGGTGGACGCAGGTTCTATCGAACTGCGCAGCATTCTTGGTGATGTTACAACCGTACAGGGAACGATCACCGAGATCGATATAACAAATGAAGTAGCAACAATACAAACGGAGGGATAGTAATATGTCTGTAAAAGTTGTAGTTAATGGATATGGCACGATTGGAAAGCGTGTGGCAGATGCCGTCGCGGCTCAGCCGGATATGGAGCTTGCAGGTGTTGCAAAGACACGTCCGAACTTCGAGGCGAGAATGGCGCTTGATAAAGGATTTTCACTCTATGTGCTCGCTGGCAGAGAATCTGATTTCAAGAATGCAGGTATGGAGATCAGTGGTACCGTTGAGGATATGCTCAAAGCGGGCGACGTTGTTGTGGACTGCACCCCGGGTAATGTCGGTGCCGGAAACAAACAAGTGTACGATGCCGCTGGCATAAAGGCGATCTGGCAGGGCGGTGAAGACCACGAACTCGCCGGAATCTCGTTTAATGCGCACTCGAATTATGACGATGCGTTCGGATGCGATTATGCAAGAGTCGTCTCCTGCAACACGACCGGGCTTTCCAGAGTCATCTCTTCGCTCGATGCGGCTTTTGGTGTTGAGAAGGTGCGCGCAACACTCTGCAGGCGGTCAGCAGACCCCGGAGACGTTAAGAAAGGTCCGATCAACGCGATCATACCCGAACTGAAGATGCCGTCCCACCATGGACCTGATGTGACCACGGTGATGCCGCACATCGATATCGATACCACTGCAATCAAGGTTCCGACGACGCTTATGCATCTGCACATCCTGAACATGGTGCTGAAACAGGATTGCACATCACGTGATGTGATCGATGTGCTGGGCGAGAACTCAAGAATCCGGTTTGTCGGAGAGGGCATCACCTCTACCGCCGAGATCATGGAACTGGCACGCGATATGAACCGCCCGAGAAGCGACATGTGGGAGAACTGCGTGTGGGATGCCTCGATCAATGTTTCGGGCAGGGAATTGTATCTATTCCAGGCAATACAC
>DAOWIV010000190.1 GCA_030640725.1 Methanosarcinales archaeon
ACTTATGTTTTTCGGTTTATTTTTGAATATGGAGTTGAAACATAGGTTTGTTTTTGATTTGGAGATACAACACGTGCTTTAGGGAGGCGCATCTTCTGCAACGCAGGGTCTTCTGTAACCCCAGATGGCGTGACACCCCCCTCCGGATAGATCGCCCTCGCGTATAAACATTTCTGGGAGCACCGCCCGGACATGAACAGCAACAGCAACCCATATTTTAACACAATTCTGCCAACTACATCCAGATTTTCACACAATAAGGCTAAAATTTTCTCAAGATTGGATAATCTTATATACCCTGGTTCCGTAAGTCCGGTGTATGGGCAGATACCGACTGCGATGTTTAGAGTGCAACCGCATAGTCGAGGATCATTACACGCTTGGTTGCCACGATAACGCGCTGCTCCGCACCGAGTACGCTGAACGTACGCTCACCCTGAAGAATCTGCCCGGGATCTGGCAGTTCCATGACTGGCTTCCGGTTTCTGGTAGCATGGGTTCAGGGGATGCGCCTGTCACGTACCGGAGCGAGGGGTTTGCACAGGAACTCGGATTGCACAATCTCTACATCAGTTTCAGCGGATATCTGCCAGAACGCGGAGCCTTTATCAAAACATGCAGCTTCAAAGAGCTTGAATCACCAGCAACTCTCCAGCGATCAATTGAACACGGCAATAAGACATTCGTGGTCTCTTCTGCAGGCAATACCGCACGGGCATTTGCCCAGACCGCATCAGAAGTCGGGCTTCCGCTGGTTATCGTGATACCGGTATCATGCATGAACCGCCTCTGGATCACAAACGACGTCCCGGACAATATCCGGGTGATCGCGGTCGATGGCGATTACTATGATGCGATCGTGCTCGGCAACCGTGTTGAATCTATCGACGGGTTCAGAAGCGAGGGTGGCGCAAAGAATGTCGCCCGGCGGGATGGTATGGGGATCGTGATGCTTGATGCGGTGCTGCGGATGAAAACGCTCCCGAGACATTATTTCCAGGCGATTGGCTCTGGAACCGGAGGCATTGCCGCGTGGGAAGCTTCCATCCGGCTGATACGAGATGGGCGATTCGGAGACCGGATGCCGCACCTCCATTTAGCCCAGAGTTCTCCGTTTGCGCCGATCTTCAACGCATGGTCTGGCAACAGGAACGTAATCGCTCCGGAGGACGTTCCAGACAAATCCAGGATTGAAGAGACGTATACCGACATATTGTCCAACAGAAACCCGCCATACGGCATCAAAGGCGGAGTCGCAGACGCGCTCTCAAAAACCGATGGGCGGGTCTACGCAATCGAGAATGATGAAGCGCACGATGCAAAGCAGCGGTTCGAGGCTGCTGAGGGTGTGGATATCCTGCGTCCGGCTGCAATCGCGGTTGCCGCGCTATGTCGGTCGGTTGATGCCGGTTCGATCGATCCGGATGACACGATTCTGCTAAATATCACTGGAGGCGGATTATCCCGGTTAAAAGAGGACTATTCACCCAACCATCTGGGCGCTGATCTTGTGGTAGATGCAAATGATCTAAATGATCCGACGGATGGGATTTTAGAGGAGATTATGGGGATACTATGACCGATATTTCAGATATCACGATTTTAGGCGGGATTGATAAGGATTGCAACCCGGAATCCATCGATGAGATACACATACGATCAGGAGAGATCGTCGGCATCGTGGGTCCGACAGGTTCTGGCAAAAGTACGCTCATCTCAGACATCGAACAGCTTGCAAGGCGAGATACACCTTCAAAGCGACAAATACTGATCAATGGAGAAGAACCGGACCATGGACTGAGGAGGGATACGAAAAAGAAGAGAATCGCCCAGTTGTCACAGAATATGCGTTTTCTTGCCGATATGACGGTTATCGATTTCCTGAGGATGCATGCAAAGAGCAGGGGCAAAAACTCGGATACGCCTGAACGGACGATCGAAACCGCAAACCGCCTGACAGGCGAGCCTATTTCCGCAGATAGCCAGCTAACCATCCTGAGCGGCGGACAGTCGAGGGCGTTGATGGTTGCAGACATCGCAATCATCAGCGATTCGCCAGTGGTGCTGATCGACGAGATTGAGAATGCCGGAATCAAGAAAAAGGCGGCTTTAGATCTACTATCTGGCAAAGGAAAAATCGTCCTAGTCGTGACCCACGATCCGGTACTTGCATTGATGACAGAGCGGCGCATCGTCACGAAGAATGGCGGAATCGCCGAAATCATAGAGACCACCGAGGCTGAGCGGCAGATGTGTACCAGACTATCGCACATGGATGATTACCTGATGGAGCTGCGCGAAGCGATCAGGTGTGGCATGTCAGTGGGGAATATTCAGCCATGCGCGGGCATGATGGCGTAGATCAGCAATCACGATAGTAACCGCATGATTCTGCCATTATACTGATTTTTTCCATAAGTTTTATCCCGGCATCCTCTTCATACAGGTCCTCTATCCGGCTTTCCAGAATTAACTCGTTTATACTTTCGAGTTTCTCTTCAAAGATCGCTTTTGCACAATAGCCCTGATCTTCCATGAGTGCATAAACAATATAGTACTGGGCATGCAGGGTTTTGTCAAGACTTGCATATACGTCACCCAAAAGTTTTTCCAGGGTGGAATTTACACTCTTCTCGTAAAAATCGTTCTCTACCATTATATCCGCATCCAGATATGTGACGTTTATGATGGCTTCCTCTTCAGGTCGTTTAAACACGAATTTTTCGATGATATCTGCGGTATTTGCGCCTTTATACCACTTTTCCTGCTGTGCTCTGCAAATTGCAGCGCAGAGCCGCCATATCCATGGCGCATGTACAAAAATACGGTAGTCGTAGTACAATTTATTGATCACAGGATCATCCAGCGACAGAATACCATCGACGATGACAATGGTGTTCTTACCAGGCTTCAATTTTACTACTGCATCTCCGGACCATTCGGTCAGGTGATTAATCCAGCGAAACAACCCTGTATTTTTTTCAGATAGCCGATAACCCAACCTGCAAGTTTTTTCATCCAGAAATCGTCCGAGCTTCGTATACCTCACACGAGAGACCTGATCGAATATAGGGTGATAGATCGTATGCCCCGTGTTTATAGCCATCAGATCACCCCATAACCGTTTGAGAGCGTACTTCGCCCGGATTCCACCTCGCTCCCGATTCTCTTTTTGTATCAGGTAATCGTCCATCATTATCACCTCTGCTTTCATCCCCTGCAGGTGTTTATCGCTTTTACTGAGTTCCTCCAGCCGGTTCTGCATCGTCTTGATAAAATATGACTTTCCGCCACCTGACGCGCCAGCTGCACCAATGATGGTCTGAACAGACAGTTTTCTTTCTGTGCGGAATATTTCGGCTATTTCGGATGAAACGGCTTCCTCTGCTTCGTCTATCATCATTTTCACATCCGGTTCCATTCCCATCTTCATCTGCTTGTCCTGCAGCGCGCAGAGAGCCGCACCGACAGCACCCTGCCAGTTTTCAGGAGTTCGCTCATACCGGATTATGTCATCTTCCGCTTTAGTCTCCTCTGTTCTGCGAAGTATCTCTATCCTGAGCCCGGGGAATTTGCTATCAATCCCATCTGCGAATCCTTTAATGATTTCCTCCCTTTGCCTACGTTGATAAGCCATGCCACCACTGAGCACCACCCAGAATCCTGAAACGCCCATCAACCGTGCCAGTTCCCCAAATAGAATCGAAAGATTCGATCCATACTCTCTAAACACCTTCGCGGCGATCTTTGATGCTGCCCCCCCGCCACCACTATATTTCAGGAGGTCGGCGACATCCCTTGCCAGCAGACATATCTCTCCTTCTCCGCCCCCGTTCCCCGATCCTGCCTCCCCTGTAAAACTGGGTGGAAGTTCAATACTGCTATTTAACATCAGATGCTGAAACCGGCTCACCAACCACTCTGCGGAGAGTTCGAGACAGCCTTTCATGCCGCAGTTGCAGATCGGCGCGTCATCTGCAAAGTTTGCCCTGAAATGCGTCTCCATCGGGGCACCGACCCATGATAACGACTGCCCCTCCACAAGAATGGCAAATCCAATGCCTTTTCGCAAAACAAGACTGACTGTTGGCTGGCTGGTAGCGATATCTCCCGCCCAGACGATTCTGTGATAAGCTGCCTCTACATTGGCGTCGTTGATGAAACAAATCTTAGGATATTTCTTTTGCAGTAATTCCAGCTCTTCTTTAGTCACTCCGGCTGATTCTGACAGTCGCGTGATGTTTCCCCATGGATCCACAGGTCCGGGAACCCCGATGTAGATGTTCTCCTCCTCGATGCGGCTGACTTCAATTTCGCGGGCTGCCTTGACGATACATTCCTCAATCACATCCCCAAGCGGGTTTCCCGGACTGATGGCGATCTGCTCACGGTACATGATGTCGCCGCTCACAAGGGCAACCGTTTTGATGTCAGTCCCGGTGACTATCAGCCCGATCGCTTTACCCTGCTCGTACCGCCCTGATCTGACCTGTCCGACCCTGATCCTGCCCTGCTCGATTTTTCCTTTCTGCCATTCGATCGGTCTGCCAAAGTTTGCATCAATAAGTGTGATAAAAAATTCCCGCTCAAAATACACCTTCACATCCGCAAGAAACTTGTCCTGATCAACTCCGGTGCCGGTCTCTATCCCGATCCGCCGCATTCCAAGAATCTCGCCCCTGATGTTCAGGCAGACTGCCACATACTCAACCAACATGCCGTACCGCTTTGTGCCCGGCTCGAAAGTTTGGCGTGGAAGCGTCATAACCTCTTTTGTCACTTTTCCGTTGCCCTCTTCAACCCAGATGGTAAGTTTCACGGAATCGGTCCCACGAGCTATCTTTTTCAGCTCTTTTCTGAATACCACATGCCTGCTCTGCAGATCATCTCCGATCTGCGCCAGTACATTATTTATCTTCTGAACCGTGTCCACACCCGAATGATTGGAAACCATCAATATATAATGTATAGATTTGTTTATACTAAAGTTTTGGGCAGGAGCGGAGAGGCTCCCCGGGGCTTTTTATTATTCTTTGGCAACCCTGCTGCCCTGTCAGCCATGTCCTTTGTAAGCGGGTAGCCATCTGGGCGCCATGCAAAAGAAGTTATATCACCCACTTCTTCATATTGAACCGTGCGCCCTGCCTCGGGTGTGTGTTCGATTTCTTCACGGTCATCAGATTCGCTTCAGGATGCGAGGGCTCGCGCCTGAACCCGCGACCTGCATCTGTTTCGGCACACGTTGGTGACCGGCAGGAACACGTTGCGGGTGAATGTGACGTGATCTGGCATGATGGTGTGCGTTTGATGCGGTGATATTTAATGGTGATCAATGATGGCGACTCTGGCGGCGACTCGCCCTGCAAGAAATACACAGGCGCAACACGGACGCGGGCACACCGGGACTTTCACGCCACCACCGCACTGACCGCCCCACTCAAGGGGAGGTTTTATGTGGGTTTGGTTTCGATTTATCCAGCATGGAATGCGGAGAACTCTGTCAGGATCAATGCATGGGTTTGCCACTAACTGATTACATGCAAGATGTCGGCGAAGCCCACGCGAGACGCGGTGTGCAGGCGCCGTACTTAAGTCCGGGGTTTAGTGACTTCGGAGACGGGCAGAGGTGTGTTGGGGGCCGGGTGTGAATCGGATGGTCGGAAGGGTTTTGTGGGTCATGAAACAATGGATTCGGATGTATTTTATTCTGCGATATTTTAAATATATGGGGGGTTAAAAAGTGCCAAGTCGCTCAACGGAACTATTTGACGACGAAAAACTCGTAAATAGAATTAAAACACGCCTGCCACACCTATTTCAACTTGCGGAATTAGAAAGCTCAAGAGCTGGAAAAATTGGAATGGAAGTCGGTTCTCTTCGTGAGAGGATAATTGTTGCCTTGCTCATCTACAAATTTGGAGGGGCAAATGTGGAGATAGAGATTCCTATTACTGAGCCAGAGGTGGATGCAATCCTATTTAGTGAACCTATATCCATCAAGACGATAACAGGCAAAGGATTTGGTGGGGTTAAACTTATATGGACTGTAGATGCTCAAAAGGCAAGAGAATTCCGAGAAAATTATTATCCACGTTGTAGTATTTTACTTATACAAATTAACTGGGATGGGGGGACTTTATTACATACCTTTGGAAGCTCAAAAAAAGGTTTTCGATAGAATAGGGCGGGAGAGGTATATTAAACTTCCAAAACCGGGAACTAACCCGAGGGGCGCGGAAATAACTAATGAAGCATTGTCGAGTTTAGTTAGAAGTGAGTTATCTAAAACTATTAAAATATCTTGGAAAAAAACAAAGGTAGATTATGATCCATATAAGAGATGGGTAGATTATTGGAGGGAAGATTGAAATGAAGAATAATCAAAGAAAAAAAGGGACTCAAACAAGTTCTTTTGGCTCTCCCGGTAGAGTAAATCACGATTCTACCGCATTTTATACGAGCAAATTGTATGAAGGACTGCCTCATGAACGGAAAGTTGAATATACGGAGAAAAACATCCCCTCGCAGTTTTTAGATGAAATCTTTTGTAAATCCTCTGAAAAGATGGATGAGTTACCCGACAATAGTGTTCATCTGATGGTGACCTCGCCACCCTATAATGTGGGGAAAGAGTACGATGAGGATTTTACCCTTGCAACATACCT
>DAOWIV010000192.1 GCA_030640725.1 Methanosarcinales archaeon
GCCCATGCGATGTACCGGAATTATAAGCATAGTTTGGACGACGGGAGCATTCTCCTAACGATAACGACTGCAGCAGCGCTCGGCGGTCTGTTTTACTATCCGTTTGCCAAAATAGAGTTTCTCAACACGTTCCTGATCGCTGTAGTCACAGAACAGGTCGTTTATGTCCTGCACCTGTTCAACATGCCGGCACAACAGGTCGATTGGAATCAGATCGAACTAAACTACCACACGATTACGATTATTCTTGCATGTACCGCGATTGAAAGCATCGCAATATTCATCGGACTGATCTTCTGTGTCCGTGCACCTATGAAAAGGACTATGATCGCGTTTATTGCATCTGTTCCAATGATTTACACACTGAATATGGTCAGAAACGTATTTGTCGTGGTTGCTTTTGGGTATATGTGGTTTGGCGAGCGCAGTTTTCAGATTGCACACCACATTATCGCGAAGATCGGCTCAGGAATCGCACTCTTCGTGATCGCGTATGTCGTGTTGCAGGCGCTTCCCGAACTATTAAGCGCGATCGACCAGTTGTTTGCGATCGTGCGTAGATACTTAACTACTATAACCACGCGCAATGAGCGTGAGGATGGGCTGTGATGATCAGGCTTGCAGAAGGCTCGATCAGGTGGATCGTCTCGGCAGCGTTCTGTGCCCTAACGTCAGCCCTGCTCATCAGCGTCGATGAAAGGATGCGAACCGTTACTTATCTCTTTATTTTACTGACGATATTCTTTATCGGGTTTTTCCGGGATCCGCACCGCACACCAAGCACGCATCCCGGCGTTCACGGCGATTGCGCAATGCTTGCGCCGGCTGATGGCAGGGTCATGGCGATCAAGAATGGTGCGGTACAGATCTTTATGAACTTTCATAACGTGCATGTCAACAGGGCGCCGATTTCTGGCAGGATCAAAGCAATCAAATATACGAAAGGGAGTCACATCCCGGCTTTCACGAAGGATTCACTCAGAAACGAGCGGAACGAGATCGTTATTGAAAATGATGGATTTGATTGCACGGTTACTCAGATCGCCGGAACGATAACGCGCAGAATCGTCCCTTATGTCGCAGAAGGCGATTTCGTGCAGCGGGGCGGGCGTGTTGGCATGATCCGATTCGGTTCAAGGGTGGACATGACCCTGCCGCCCGGATTTGAGCCTGCTATACGCAAAGGGGACAAAGTGCGCGCTGGCGAGACCGTAATCGCCATAAAAACGTCAGGAACAAGTAGCGATGAATGAGCGTATCCGGAATGAAACCGACCTGAATATACTGAGGCTGGTTCGCCTGCCAGACCTGATCACGATCTTAAATGTGCTGTTTGGATTCACGGCCATCCTGTATCTGCTGAACGGTGATCCGGGCGGCGCTGCAATCATGGTTCTGGCTGCTGCGCTCGCAGACGGCGTGGACGGCGCCGTTGCAAGACGTGTTGAATTGGGAGTTATGGGAGACTACCTTGACTCGTTTGCAGACGTCATCTCATTTGGAGTAGCCCCTGCGCTCATCTACTATGCAATGGTTGGCACCGATCACCACACGACTGCATGTGCTTTCTCTGCCGCATATCTTGTCTGTGGAGTGCTCCGGCTCTCCAGATTCGGGATATTGGATGACGATGAGTTTCGCGGGCTTCCGATCACTGCCGCCGGCACATTCGCTGCGCTATTGTTATATTTAATTGATTATATTTATTATCCACAGTACGTGATGACCTGTGTGTTTGCCGGATTATCGGTGCTGATGGTCAGCAATATACAGTATCCAAAGGTCAGATCAGTCAGGATACTGGTACCGCTTGCCATTGCGTTCGTCCTCACAATCATCGCACACTACGGCGGACTTTGCGACTGGTTTGCATGGATTCTCGCAGGGCTAGTCGGGTGTTATCTATTAAGCCCGCTGGTCTGGCATGGTCAGAATCGCCCGGGGTGACATCATCGAGTCTTGCTGCCAGTTTCTCTTCTGATTCAGGATAGAAGTCCTCGTTATAGGTCTCCCGACTATCGATATCATTGATCAGATCGCCCGGTACGTTATGGGTTGTATGTAGCACCATGTTTGTGGTTTTGCAGACTTCACCGCCCATATCTTCGCTGGCGCTTCTGATAGTCTCGTATGATCCGGAGGAAATCCAGTCTTCGTATCTCGGCGAAATTCACATCTGTGAAATATAATTCAGAATAGATCGTTTGCCATATTAAAAAATCGGTCAGAGACTTCCCGCCCGCACGAATGACCAGATCCGGTTTATATTTGAAAATGAGGTGAGATTCGATCATATCCGTATTGATGTCATCAGAATCAGTTTCTCCAGACTCTACCTTCTTTAAAATATCTTTTATCGCATCGGTAAGCTCAAGTTTTCCACCATACCCAATCGAGATGTCGAGTTTGACCCTGCAATCTAGGTCCATGCCCCTGTCCACGTCCACGGCCCCGCCCTCGCTGCGGTCTGTGGTATAGATCATCCTTGCCCCCGAATCGTCCCGGACATACATCCTTGCAATCAGATCGGTTATATCCAGTCTATCAACGATCTGCGAGGTTGCGTCCTGTTTTAGACCCGCATCTACGATCACAGCGATGTAAACGATGAGTGATTTGATGCCGAGGTCTGCGCACCACAAAACAAAGGATCGCAGTTTTTCGATCCCGACTGGTGTGGAAACGTCGCTCTCGGTCATCACGAGCGTCAGTCCGGCAGGCATGTTGCGCCTGACGACCCGGGAGTACAGCCGGTATTCGTAGATGCGCTCGTAGATGCGTTGGAGCATGACAGATTATTCGGGCTTAACGGTGATTATCATTTGTGCGGATCGCAGTTTTTGCGCGGGTTAATTATATGCCCACGCGGTGCACAATTCCGGATGTGAGAAGACCGAAGCATTACCGGGACGATTGTGACCGGATCGCATTCATGTATGACCCGCTTGTTAGATCTCTTTCCGCCTTCATCGGTGGAGAGCGGGGTCTGGAGACGATGCGGACATCTGTCATCAATGAGATGGGAGTAACACCGGGCAAAAAGGTTCTGGATGTCTGCTGCGGCACCGGTGTGATGTGTGCGATGATTGCGGATGTGGTCGGGGCTCGTGGAGAAGTGGTTGGCGTTGATCTGTCCGAAAAGATGCTTAAAAAAGCAGAGAAGAGGAAAAAAGATAATATACGGTTCTGCATCTCGAATGCAGAAGAGATCCCTTACGAGGATGGATATTTTGACTGCGCATCCATAACATTCGGCTTGCACGAGATGCCGTATCAGGTGCGGATGAACGTGCTTTGCGAGATGCGGAGGGTTATAAAGCCGGGTGGGAAGATCGCGGTCCTCGATTATTCATATCCCACAAATAAACTGATCCGGTACCTGTTTAATATCTGGATGTTTGTGGAAGGAGAAACCGCAAAAGACTTTGTTAAAAGGGATTTGTCCTCGATGATCCGGGATGCCGGATTTAATTTTATCGAAAAATCCGTCTGCTCATATAACACGGTTCAGATTGTGAGCGGTGTGAGGTGCGGTGAGGTGCGGTGAGGTGCAGTGAGATGAAGTGGGGTGATGTAAGCGGGGTTGATGTGAGCGGGGTTAGCGTGAGATGGAGTGATGTGAGATAAAGATGACGTGGCACAACGATAACCATGGACCCAGACCTGAATCAGAAGATGTATCAGAACCGGAATCAGAAACTAAGATCGCACATAAGCTCATTAACCGTATCATGGATTCTGTGCGGTTGTGTATGTATGGCTGCGATGGCATCGCGTTCTCTGGCGGCATCGACAGTTCGCTCATCGCATCTGTTGCGGCATCGATAAACCCGGGGATTGAATTATATACAATCGGGATGAGCGGTTCCCATGACATAAAACGTGCAGAACGTGCAGCAACACTACTTGGACTGCGCGACCGGCTGCACATCTGCGAGTGTACGCTGGCAGATACAAGGTCCGCGCTCCTGCCTGTGATGCGCGCAATCGGGAGCACAAGTCCGGTTGCGGTCGGAATCGGCCTGTGTATGTACTTTGTATCAAGATGTGCACATA
>DAOWIV010000271.1 GCA_030640725.1 Methanosarcinales archaeon
GGAAATTTTAGAGGCATGCAGCCCTACGCTGCTGGTTTTGATTTTTGGGTGGGAAACTTGGGTTACAACCAAATAATATAACAATCACTATCATACACTTTGGCGCGGGGTTAGTGACCTAAAAGTAGTATTGTGTATGATACCAAGAACTAAAATCAAGGGATGTGTGTAACAATGGTAAAAGGATTTTGTGCATCATGCGGAATTGATGTAGGGGGATTTATGAAGCCACCCGGTTTCCAGTGTCCCGGCTGCAAGAAAGTGTTCTGCAGGGACTGTTCGCCAACGAGAGGATTTTTATTCAAAAAACATTATTGCCCCGATTGTGGGGTAGGACTGTCAGGATAAGGGTTGCTAAAATGCCAATATTTGGGGTAGATGAAGACATGATATTGGAACGACATGCAACATACGAAGGCGGTGGAGGCATAAAAATTCCAGGGCGAAAAAAAGGTACACTTTTTTTGACAGATAGGCGGATACTCTTTGAGTATGGCGAAGGAGTAATCTCAAAGAAAATGTTTATCCCTTTAAATGAACCAATTTCAAAGATACGTAATGTGAGTGGTGAAGGAGTGATCTCACAAAAATTGGTGATAGAATTGGAGAAGGGTAGCGAAGAACGAGGATATGGGCGTACAGGGAAGGTAAAATTCTCTATGTTTGGTGTGTCGGAATGGATACGAGAGATTCGAATACTCATTACAGGAAGTATATGAGATCAATGGAGTTTGTTTAACCTTGTGATTTATTGGACTTATCAGTTATACTTCACACCGCCACAAAATGAGCTTTTTTTAAAGCCCTGAAACCGTCGTGTTGGTAAATACCTGAGTTCTTGTTTACAGGTGGCTATTAGTTTGTTTCGCCAATAAAAACACTGAAAAAGTAAAATAGGTGCAAATCAGTGTTAATATATGCCTAAAAACCCTTATTAGACACAGACTTACACAGATGAACACAGATTAAGGTTTTTTGCATAACCCAAGATTTGTCTAAAGACTCCATACGACACCTGACCATGCCTATAAAAATTGCAGTTTATGCCGTGTGCCCGAGTATAGATATGTGCGCCACTATCTCACATACGTCCCGATCTGCTCCCCCCGCAGGGCGGTAAGAACGTTCGAAGGGTCGCTCCCGTCGATCACGACTGTGGAAATCCCTGACCGCTCGATGATCTTTGCCGCAAGCATGTCAAGCGGCAGGTTTGCGCCAGCGCCCATCTTTTCAGCAGCGATAAGCCCGACCAACCGTTCAGGGGAGATCTCGTCCAGTTTCACAGCATCGGGATGCTTCTTCGGATCTTTCGTATATATCCCGTCTGTTGCTGTGGCATTGATCAGGAGGTCTGCCTGTGCGTGTTCCGCGAGTATGGCGGCAACCGCATCGGTTGTGTGCCCGGGGACTGTTCCGCCCATGACAACGATCCGCCGGAAAAGCGCTGCAACCACGGCATCCTCCTGTGTTTCAGGCGGGACCGGATACGCATCGCGCCCCAGAGCGGCGATAAGGAGACGCGCATTCAACCGGGTGACTCCGATTCCGATCGCATCACAGAACGCCTCGTCTGCCTCAAATGTGCGGGCTTTCTCGATATAATCGCGGGCGGTTGCCCCGCCACCGACCACCACAAAGACGGTGTGATCCGATGACACAGTCTTAAGTACCCTTGAATATTCGGCGAACCGATGCTGACTATGACAGATTACCGAGCCGCCGACCGACAGGACAACGATCATGTCTGTTCAAACAGGATCTGCGATACCCGTTTCATCGACCGCTCGCTGACCTCGTCCATGATCGTATCGAACGTATAATCCAGCCTCACAGTCCCATCATCAGTTTCAAGGAGGATTCCGCCTATACAGTCGATGTCGCCTGCGTAGTTGATCGATCGATCGGTACACAGTTGCTCAACGGTCGGTCGATCCTGCTGACTTGAGTACACCCGGGTGGCATCGCCACTCTGCGCATTGATCAGTGACCGCAGGAGCGATGCGCTGTCCAGTTCGCGAATGCGCTTCAGTGCCTGACGATAGGTCTCATCCAGTATCTCTTTGCGCATGTTCAGGATCATCCTTCTCACCTCGAGATTCGCGCCTGAGAGTTCTTGCTTGCTGATGCGCCCTGCCTCAGCCTCAGCGGATGCAACCATCTCGCCCGTTATCCGCTCACCTCTGCGCTTCGCCTCCTCGATGATTTTTGAGACCTCGCTGTCACGTTCCGCAGTGATTGCAGAGACCTCATCCTGTGCGCTCTTCAGGATGTCGGAAACGACGTTTTCCAGCCCCATGGTTAGATGATCATCATAATCGCGATAACGAATCCGAAGATCACGATGGTTTCCGGAATAACGGTCATGATCAAGCCCTTTCCAAAGAGCTCCTCTTTCTCGGTAAATGCGCCGACCGCTGCGGAACCGATGTCTTTCTCTGCGATAGCCGAGCCAAGACCGGTTAGTCCAACTGCAAGTCCTGCGCCAATTGCGATCAAACCTTTCTGGTTTGCCAGTATCAGATCGATATCTGCGCCTGCCAATGCTAATTCTATTGCCATTATTATTCCTCTGTATAGATTCTATTATATCCAAATGGATCGTATATTCTGCCCCCACCTTCGTAGAACTTGGTAAAGAATTCTACATACTGCAGCCGGAGCGCATGAAGTCCGGGGGCAATCACGCTCAGTGCTGTGTTGAGTGCATGTCCAAATATGAATATGATCGCCGCGACGACTATGAAGAGCCCGCCGCTATCAAACATCATCCCCGACATGGTATTGATCGCTGTTGCGATACCGATCGATGATAAACCGACCGCAAGCAGCCTTGAGTATGAAAGGACGTTACTCATAATGGACGGTATCTCCATAATAGCGGTACCACCCTCCCCTACAACCAGCATGATCACCGCAAGGACGAATACAACTGCACCCGGCAGCATACTCGTAACAACTCCCATCATTCCGAGGAGGAGAAGGAATACGCCGAGTTGCAGCACGATCCAGCTGATCTTTTCGAGTATCGCCGCTTTCATGCCGTGTTTCACAAGTACGTTCCGGAACCCGGCGGTAAGCCCTATGTTGATATGTATCACGCCGATTAAGAGGGTCAGGACAAGAAGGGTGGTTATGATGTGCGTCCTGTGGACCGGATAGGTGATCATCTCGTCACCCAGACCGTGCATGAGTTCGATGGTTTCCCACCCCGGAATCAATCCTGCAACATGATGCCCTTCGCTAACATGCCCTGCCAGCGAGAATCCAAGGAATTCACCGTATAGTATTCCGAAGAATAGCGTAACTATGTTACAGTAGATCAGGACTGTGAAGAGTGAGTTCCATCCTTCTCCGTGCAGTTTGGATATGCCGTAAAGGGATATTCCAAGTAAGATTAATGCATATCCAATATCTCCAAGGATCATTCCATAGAAGAGCGGGAATGCTATAAATACAAATGTAGTTGGGTCTATCTCGTGGTATTTCGGACGGCCATAGAGATTCATGACCGCTTCAAACGGCTTCACAATCTTCGGGTTGTCGTATTCGATCGGGACATCTGTCTCGTCGGCGGCAACCTCATCGACTGTTTCTTCATGCAGTGCGATGTGGACGCGGTCACCGGTCGCCTCTTTGACACGCGATTCCAGTGTCTCGAACTCGTCATCCGGAATCCAGCCATTGATTATGAAAGCGTGCTCGGATGTCGCGAAGAAGAGTGGTGCCTCCTTCTTCTGGGTATCGATGGAAAGCAGCTCCTCGCTTGCGAGAATGAACTCCTCATACTGCGCTTTCATCGAATTGATCTCAGAAGAGAGAGATTCAAGATCTTTTACAAACATGTCGAGCCGGGTTTTAAGTTCGCCAAGCAGTTCGTCAGGCACACCTGACATCGCGGGTATATTAACCTCATTGAAGAGGGCATCATTTAGCAGTTCGGCGACCTCGTCAGTGTATTTAGCCGGAACAAATAGCACGATAGTGCCTGTGGTGCCGACATATAACTGGTAATCGGTGGTAATCGGGTTCAGTCCGGCTTCGATCTCTGCACCCTTCTTGATCGTTCCGGTAAAGACATGAAGCGTTTCATATCCTCTACAGAGATCAAAATTCAAAGGAATTCCTGAAAAAACTCTGATTTCATGTATGTTTGTCTCTGCGTCCTTTATATTTGCCTCGATCTCTGATTTTCTCTTCAGTTTTTCCAAAACCGCGGACTCAAGTTCATCGAGTTTTTTCCCGAGTTCTGACGATATTTTTTCAGCGCTGGTTGGCTCAAGATACGATTTTTTGATGCCGAGGAAGTTTGCTATCGAGCGCAGTTTAAGCAGCATCCTTGAGTCCTGATCCACGCCAGCAAGTGGTTTGCCGATGCTGAAGTACTCCTCCCCGGTATACTCCTCGATATGTACAACATGCAGATCGTGCAGGACCTCTATGGTCGGTTCAAGATGATCTTTGTGACCAACGAACAGCACCCTACGCATCTGCTTTGGCTTCAGCATGAACCGTCCTCTCAAATTCTGCGAGTAAAAAATCAACCGCGGTGTCGATCCTGCCAGATGCAACATCCTTCAGTGCTTTTGCATCAACCGCCCCCTTTTGAAGGATCGTTTTCCGCTCTTCAGCTATCCTATTTTTTTCGGCATCCATCAGGTGATCGACGTGATCCCGTGCGCGCTCTTCGGCACTGTTTAAGATTTCACGCGCCTCTGCTCTGGCATCGGTGATTACCTTCCGCGTGTCCTCGTGTGCTTGTGCAATCATTGCTTTTGCATCGGATTCCGCCTGTTTGATCCGTTCAAGGATTTTGCTTTCACTCATCGATTTCCTCACTGGTACACGTACCTTGATAAATGCTTCGTTTTAGATGTTTGCCTGCTCAAGGAACACGTCCTTGAATTCATCGCACATCGCAGTCAATTTAGCAAGCGCGCTGCGTACCGCATGTATCGGATCCACGCCGCTTGTGCGCACATACATGATCGGTTCGCTGATGCCGAGATACCTGATATCATAGCTCGCAATCTCGACCGCATCGTCCTCCAGAAGGGTGGATTTCAGCAGGTTCAACAGGGTGTGCGTCTCGCCTGCAAGCTCCATCTCCAGTTCGGTATCTGTTTTATTCAGGATCTTCAGATTCATCCGGTTACATACTCCATGTCTTTGCAATTGCCTTGTAGTGCAGTATTGAAATATCTTATGCTTCAAGGTATCGTTTGTTTCGGTGGCGGTGATGGGTGGCGGCGATGCATGGCTGGACTGAAAAAAGATCGGAGATGGGCTTGTTTCGGCGAAAATGCGGCGGCGCCATGTCATCTCATGCAGGCAGAACCTGCCGGACAACGTATGCGCGGTCGCACCATGTGGGGATGGGCGAAAAGAGATTGACCAACTTTGGGTTTCGAATAGTGTCCCCCTGGTATGTGTGGTAATCAGAGACCCTCATACCGCATGGTGCCCTGCCTCAATAAACCTCGATCTCAACTCACCATAATTCAATTCACCGAGATCATCGACCACAATATCAGCACCAGCCTCAACAAGGATGGATCGATCCCCGATCCTCCGTACCCCGACGCAAAACATCCCGTTCTCCTTACCCGCCTCTATCCCGGACGGCGCATCCTCAAACACAATATAATGCTTGATCCTGCCGCCTGATAACTCGTGCATCCGATTCGCTGCAAACGCAAATATTTCTGGCTTGCTCTTGCCAGATAATCCCGACGCATCCACATCGAAGAGCGAATAAAGCGTATCCGGTATTCCAGACCTGGGATCGCCGGTTATCTGCATGATCAGGTTCTTCGCGTTCTTCGAGGCTGATGCCATCGCCTGAACCACCCCTCGGGCATGTGCTTCAACGATCATCGCAACCGAGGTCTCAAAAACTTCGAATCTACCCCCACCGACCAGTTCTTTGAACAGTTCGTTCTTGCGGGTACAGTATTGTTCAAGCATCTCCTCCTTCACATCGTCTGTTTCCACACCGAGCCGCTCATACACCCCTAAACGCTCAAGGATCGCATTTCCACCCTCGTATCTGGGTCTCCCTGAGACATAATCATGATAGAATCCTGAATCAAGCATGCCTTCGCCGACGCTCCACGGCGCCATCTCCGCGGTGAGCCGCCATGCCATTTCGTGCGGGCTGTCAACGATGACACCATCGACATCCCAGATGAACCCAACCTCATTCTCAAAATCAATCGGCATACATTATCACCTTCCGCTTGTTTCCGGATATCTCATAAAGCCTGCCCCTAACCTCTATCGGAAGCGTGACACCTGCGCCGTCACCGCCATCATCACTGACTGATCTAAATAATATACCCACACCGCCGGTTAATATGTCGAATTCAAGTTTGAATCCCTGCCAGCACAGGTTGAACCGCAGCCGCTTCCAGTTTTCCGGCAATTTAGGGTTCACAGTGAGTATTTCATCCAAACTGCCATCTCCTTTAGTCTTGATGCGCACACCAGCAAACCCGAAGACCACTGCCTGCCAGACACCCCCCAGCGATGCTGCATGGATGCCGTGCTTCACATTGCCGTAATTGTCATAAAGATCGCCGTATAACGCGTATTTAAGATATTTATACGCCCTATCCACATCTCCTGCCTCTGTGCACAGGATCGCGTAGATGCTTGGACTGAGCGAGGACTCATGGGTGGTCCTGCGATCGTAATAGTCCAGATTTACCGTCTTTACGTCGTCCGGGAAGTCTTCGTTGAATAAATGCAGCAGCAATACCACGTCCGCCTGTTTTACCAGTTGTGACTCGTGCGCACGCTCAAGCGGCACTGCATCCGGGAATATCGGCATTCCACGCTCGTTCCACTTCTCGATGGTCACATCGAGCTTATCAAAGTATCCTGAGAACTCCTCGATCATGTCGTCCTCAAGAACCGTAAATTCAATGTTGTCTGCGATCTTTCGCCACTCATCGAGCTCTGATTGCTTCAGACCAATCTTTTCGCAAAGGGTTTTTCGTTTATCCGGATACCTCCCGAGAATTTCGGCATAGACCAGGACGCCGCACCGCAGATTCCATCTGGCAAGGTAGTTGGTGTATGCATTGTTATCAACGCACTCCTGATACTCGTTCGGACCGATTACGTCTTTTATCTCGTACTTTCCGGTGGTGTCGTTGTATACTACCCTACCTGCCCAGAACCGAGCCGTCTCAAGAATGATCTCGGCTCCGTAATTTAGCAGGAACCCGGTATCAGCCGTCGCCCTGTAGTACTGGTACACCGCATAAGCGATGTCACCGGCGATATGGTGCTCACGCTCCATCGTATGCACGTCGATGATCGTTCCTTCCGGATTCACCCACGTTTTCGGAGTAACCTCCTCTCCGGTCTCTGCTGACTCCCATGGAAAGAGTGCGCCGGGTAGATTCTGGCTTCTCGCATTTTTCCGGGCTTCATCCAGCCTGTAATACCGGTACATCAGTAGATTTCTTGCGATACCCGGGTATGTGAACGTAAAGAAGGGGAGCACGAAAAGTTCGGTGTCCCAGAAGAAATGCCCGTTGTACCAGCTGCTGGTCAGTGCTTTGGGCGCTATGCTGACCTGATCATCAGATCTGCTGCCTGCGATCATCAGATGGTACAGATTGAACCGCAGTGCTTTCATTGCATCAGGATCGCCGTCGATCACGATATCTGCCGCTGACCACAATTCATCCCATTTATCATTGTGTGCTGCAAGCATTCCGTCGAAGCCTGTGTCCCGACTCTGTTTCAGGGCATCAACGGTCACATCACGGATATTGCGGGTATCTCCCAGCGGAGCGTCGCGCGATGTGTATATCGAGACGATCTTTTTAAACGTGTAGACTATCCCTTTGTGGGCTTTAAATCGCAAGCTTTCGGTTAATTTGCCATCAGCAAACTCGGATGTGCGAAGAACGTCATCGCCGCCGCTATCGCTGCTCTGTACCGAGAGATCAGCGGCATAAGCGATCATGCGTCCGGAATCGTTCAATTTCACATCCAGATAGCAGATACCGTCTGTCTGGTCAGCTTCCACAACGCTGTAATGCTTGATTTCAGTACCCATCTCCTTTCTTATATTCAGCGTCGATGCGTCGATGCTGCTTTCTACGAGAATGTCCATGTCTGAGCCCAGGGCGACGAAATAAACCCGCATCAGCATGATATGCTCATCAGCCGCACTGAATGCACGAAGCGACCGATACTCATGCAACCCGCTCTTCTTCGATTGATAGCTGGTTCTGCGGACAAGCGTTCCGTGCTTCATGTCAAGGACGCGTTCGTGCCCGGTCACCTCCATCTGATCTATCGCAACCGGCTCACCATCTGCGTATAACCGGAAACCGACCGGACCGGGTAGATTTAC
>DAOWIV010000122.1 GCA_030640725.1 Methanosarcinales archaeon
ATTCCCACTTTGTTGAGATATTTCCGGGATCGTATGCACCCGGGTTCTTTGCATGGGCGGTTCCGTACCATGACAGTGCACGCATCGGGCTTGCGGTCAGACCCGGAGCGGGATCAGGGTCAGGGTGTGGGCACGGATATGAACATGAATCGGGTTCTGCATGGGATTATCTGCAACGGCTGGTCTCAGAGCACCGCATCGTATCTAGAAAGTGTCATTCCGGCATCTCCGGGATCGTGCTCGGTGGAATCCCGATTGGCGTACCGCAGAAAGCAGCCGCAGATGGCGTGCTGATCACCGGTGATGCGGCAGGGCAGGTCAAACCGACATCTGGCGGGGGCGTGTACCCGGGCGCAATCTGCGCGAAGATTGCGGGAAAAGTAGCCGCAGACGCAGTCAGGGATGGTGACACGTCTGCCAGCCGGCTTGCAGTGTATGATCGGCTCTGGAGAGCGAAGATCGGGCGAGAACTGGCGATTGGAAAGAGAATTAATGAATGGATGGCAAATCTCAGCGATTCAAGGATCAATCGATTGATTGAAGTACTGGATGACGATGAATTGCTGGATCTAATCACGAGATATGGCGATATGGATCATCCGTCCGTTGTCGTGCGAAAACTTCTGATGAACCGGAAGAGCGTGGGTGTTTTTGCAAAGCTGATCCGGATGCTGTGAACGGCACAAAAACACCAAAAGAAAATGAGAATTGCTGCTACTTCCGAACACATCCGGAAACGAGGGCGTTTCACGGCACTTTGACGAGATAACTCCGCTGCCGCACATAGACGACGCTTACACCATTATCGAGCAATCTCGCCTTCAGTTCAGCGTCGTTGGTCAGAACAGCAGCGCCCGTCCCGGTTGCAAGCATGAGAATGGCGTCATCGACGTTTCCGTCTGTCTCGACAATCCTGCACCGGTCTAACAGTGATATAGCAACGCGGGCAGCGTTTTGATCAGCACCCCTGCCAGACGATGCGAGCCTCTCCAGTTCACGCACCACGCCAGACGGCACAATAAACTCGTCAAAGTCGAGCGTGGCAAGATCTGAAAATATATCGACACCCGACTGCACCGGCGCCATCAGCGCATTGGTGTCGAGAACGATCTTCATCCGGCCAGCTCGCCAACCCCGATCAGGCGCCACCTGGCTCCGATTTGTCTTGATATCGCAACGCTTGACCCGATCTCGGCGCATACGGGACGTTTCAGCCGGACGCTGACAGTAGAACCACGCGTGCCCGCGACGATGCCGACAGTGGTCGCGGTTCCGATGTTTAACATCAGCGGCTCGTTTACGCGAATGGCGTCGACCTCGGCGCTGTCACTCGATCCGACGACCCACTCAAGGAGCGTGGTATGCATCTTGAACGCGTCCCAGACCGGAGGCAACGTACCGAGTTTTCCGGCAATCTGACCGGTGAGCTGGTCGCTTTTGGTCATTGCCGAGTCCAGTTTCGTACCAATCGCAAGAAGTCCGCCGGGAGTTGCTTTTTTCTGCTTTTTCCCGCCCGAGATGATGGTTGTGACCTCGGTTGTGATCGGCACCCACTGCACACTACCAATCTGCTCAACCCGCCGCCCGGGTTTGATCTCGATTTCATCGCCGACGCGCAGAGTGCCCTGGCTGAGCGTGCCACCGATCACGCCGCCGGTCAGTTGTTCGGGGAGTGTACCCGGTCGGTTAACATCGAACGACCGTGCGACCAGAAGGCGTGTCGGTTTATCCAGATCAGGCATCGGGGTGGGAATTGCCTCTTCGAGTATCTGAATCAAAAGATCGATGTTTATCTTTTGTTGCGCAGATATTGGGACTATTGGAGCATTTTCTGCAACTGTACCCTTAACAAACTTCTTTATATCATTATAATGCTCAATCACGTCCTCTTTTGACACGAGATCAAGTTTATTGTGAACGATTACGATGTTTTCGATTCCAATGATATCAAGCGCCATCAGATGTTCCCTTGTCTGTGGCTGCGGGCATGGTTCGTTCGCTCCGATCACGAGCACTGCGCCATCCATGATGGCAGCGCCTGATAGCATGGTAGCCATCAAAGTCTCGTGACCAGGCGAATCAACAAACGAGACCGTGCGCAGTTCCTCAGTCGCTGCGCCGCAATGCTGGCATTTCTTTTCTACGGTATAACACAGCGGCTCTTCGCATTTCGGACATCGCCTGAAGGTGACATCTGCATAGCCCAATCGTATCG